>NZ_JAKFCQ010000182.1:0-24077 GCF_036676585.1 Robertmurraya sp. | reverse complement strand
CGTCATAATTTGTTCATAATTTCACGATATCATACACGTATGAATGATAAATTGGGACACGATTCCCTTTTTTAGGAAAGGAGCACTTACAAGCTGTTATGAGGGAGAAGAGGAAAAATAAGATACTCTTTAGTCGGATGAATATTCTCTTTTTTGTGGTTTTCTTGATGTTTTCGACTTTGATTATTCGACTGGGAAAAATTCAAATTGTCCAAGGAGAGGAATACGCGAAGGAAAGTGAGAAGACGACGACCACCGTTTATTCCTGGACGACTCCTCGCGGAAAGATTTATGACCGAGACGGAAATGTTTTGGTGGAAAACGAGGCCATTTTCACATTAACGTACATCAATCCTTCGAACGAGCACAATCAGCAGGAACGGCTTGAATTGGCACAAAAGATTGCTGGATTAATTGAAGTAAGTACGGAAAATGTAAAAGAGCGAGACCAAAAAGATTATTGGATTTTCACTAGAAAAGAAAAAGCATACGCAAAGGTAACTGCAGAAGAACAAGCAAACCTGGATGACAATGAAGAGTATCAACTGATTTTGGAGCGAATTACGGAAGAAGAGTTAGCTACCATCACAGCTGCGGAAATGGAAGTTCTTGCAATTAAAAGAGAAATGGATGTGGATAGCTCTTCAATCAAACGAATTAAAATGGGATTAACGACAGAAGAAATGGCCATCATCAATGAGCGACTCGAAGAACTTCCTGGTTTTGAGGTCAAAGTGGACTCCACCCGAAAATATGTATACGGAAATACGCTTCGTCAGCTATTTGGAAATGTGGGTCAAATTCCAGAAGAAGCAGCCGATACGTATAAAAGTAACGGATACCAATTGAGTGACCTTGTTGGTACAAGCTTCATTGAGCAACAATACGAAACTTGGCTTCGCGGTACCAAAGAAAATCAAACATATGTTCAAGATAAAACCGGAAATCTCATAGAAGGTGAAGTGACGCCAGGGGAATCTGGGAAAGACTTGATTCTCACGATTGACTTAGCTCTCCACCAGGAAGTGGAGAAGATCATCGAGGAAGAGTTGAAAAAGGACAGTGGCGCGAGTGAAGCTTATGCAGTCGTAACCAATCCACAAACAGGTGAAATTCTTGCGATTGCTGGGAAAAGTGAAGAAAATGGTGCGATGAGTGATGAAACGTACGGGGCACTATATAACGCCTATGCGATGGGTTCGGCAGTTAAAGGGGCAACCGTATTAACGGGCTATGAAACAGGAGTGATTTCCCCAGGTGATACCTTCCTCGATAGTCCGATTAAAATTACCGGAACTCCAACGAAAAAGTCCTACCAGAATATGGGGACTATTAATGACCTAACTGCTCTCGAGCGCTCATCGAATGTGTATATGTTCCATATCGCTATGAAAATAGGAAACTATGATTATGCTAAGAAAGAAGGATTTCATGATCCAGACGAAGCGTATGCGACCATGAGAAAGTTTTTTAACCAATTCGGTCTTGGAGTGAAGACCGAAATTGATCTTCCGAGCGAAGCAACGGGCTACAATGGCGGTGTTCAGCAGTTAGGGAACTTAATGGATTTCGCGATTGGACAATTTGATACGTACACGCCTCTTCAGCTAGCACAATATGTTTCTACCATTGCAAATGATGGAAAACGAGTGCAGCCTCATTTAATGAAGGAGGTACGCGAGCCGGATCATGAAAGTGGTGAGTCAGGTGAAGTGATTGAAGCGTTTGAAACCAATGTGTTAAACACGGTGGATATGGAGTTATCCTATATTGAACGCGTACAAGAAGGATTCCGCCGAGTGATGATCGGATCAAAGGGAACTGCAGCGTCTTACTTTAAAGGGGTGACCTATGATCCCGCAGGTAAAACAGGGACGGCACAAGTGTCAGATGGAAAGGGTGGCTACAACTATAACTTAACATTAGTTGGCTACGCACCCTATGACAATCCCGAAATCGCAATCTCGATCGTTGTGCCAAATGCAGAAAATGATAGCAGCGGAATTAATAAATATATCGGAAAGAGAATACTTGATTTTTATTTTGAAAATAAGTAAGCCGGCGTCTAATTTGATGTTGGTTTTTAAAATAAGCCAGTTTCCCTTTAAAAAGGAACTGGCTTATTCCACGTTATTTGTTTTGCTTTTTCGCTAGATGTTCAAGTAAATCGTCAAAAGATAGTTCAGACATGGAAGTTAGTCGGTGGACATGACCTTTAAAGTCCAAGTATTGTGTAACTGGGTTAGGAACGATGACACAATGAAGTCCAGCCCCGACTGCTGCCGTTAGTCCGTTTAAGGAATCCTCAAAGCAGAGTGCCTCGTTTGCCTCGACTCCTAGATCCTGAAGAGCCTTTACATACAGCTCGGGATCCGGTTTAACCTTTTGGACGTCATCGGAGGTTTTGATCACTTGGAAAAAATCTAGAATCTTAAATCTTTCTAAATAATCAACGACCCATTTTCTACTCGAGCTTGAGGCAAGTCCAATTTTTAACCCATGTTCTTTCGCAGCTTGAAGATAATCTAACACTCCCTCGCGAAGAGCAAATTGATCCTTTCTTTGCTGATAGAGTTCATTTGTTCTTGATTTCACTAATTCACGATCAATTGGTTGATTGGACATGGCGTTCAGTTCGTCGTACAATCCACCACCTGTTGTTCCTATGTACTTTGCAAAGTTCTCGAGCTTTAAATCGCAGCCGTAGTCTAACATGACTTCCTTGGTCACGTCATACCAAACGGACTCGGTATCTACAATTAATCCATCAAAATCAAAAATAATCGCTTTATACATAATCTCCTCCAGTTTTTGATAATAGGTTATAAAACATTATATCTGTTTTAGTACGTGAAAGAAACCTAAAAGCAATCTAATATAACCTTGTCATAATCTCTATTTGCATAATAGCGTCAACAGTTGCTGGTTGTTGTTGTCTACATCTGGTTACCCTAATTACTATCAACATGATTTGGTGGTGTAGGATTATGACAGTTGAAAAACAATCCTTTCAGTTTCGATTGGAAAGCGACTCAGGTAAAGTTGAAGTGGAAGGAGAGGTTAAAGGTCCGTTTCGGATTCCTGCTCAAGATGATATGAAATTAAAAGCCGTTTTAGCTCTCTTACATTCGGTCGATCAAGAAAATTTTAAAAAGGTAAACGAAGTGGAGCTCTTTCATGATTTAATGGAACAGATTGAAGGAACCATTGATCAAATGAAAAGGTATGATCATTTCCAGGGTGAAAGGTTAGAAAAATAAATGAGAAAATGGCCAAAATCCCGTAAAGATTTTGGCTTATTTAATTGATTTTATTTGTTTTCTTTACGATCTGGTAAATCAATGGTTTCCTTTTGTTTATTACCGTTATAGGAATGCTTTTCATCCGTACGAGTTTCCCAAATACTATATTTAATGTCATTCGAGCTTTGTTTTTTACTAGTCATCCAAAAAACACCTCCTTATTATAGATTTTTATAAATGGAAAATTCTATACAAGAATAATAATAAAAGAATATTGGCAATTTTCTTTCGTATGGAAAAGTACGGATTGATTGTATATTCTGATAAGATAAACAGTTTTTGAAGGGTGGAGTATTTTGTGGGGAAACATCACGAAAGTGAGAAGTTACAGCGCGGGTTAGACAACAGGCACATCCAGCTGATTGCGCTAGGAGGAGCGATTGGAGTTGGCTTATTCTATGGATCGAGTGCAACTATTCAAATGGCTGGTCCTGCGATTCTTCTCTCTTATTTAATCGGAGGAATTGTCATTTTTACGATCATGAGAGCATTAGGGGAAATGGCAGTGGATGAGCCGATTTCTGGTTCCTTCAGTTCTTATGCTCATCGTTATTTAGGACCGTTTGCGGGCTACCTTACTGGCTGGACGTATTGGTTTATGTGGGTGGTTGTCGGAATGGCCGAAATCACGGTCATCGGCGTATACGTGAATTACTGGTTTCCAGATATCCCTCAGTGGGTGACGGCACTTGCTACGTTAGTTGTCGTTACATTGATTAATTTGATGAATGTAAAAGCCTTTGGAGAGTTTGAATTTTGGTTAGCACTTATTAAAGTAGTTGCTATTATCGGAATGATTTTAGTTGGCTTAGGTATCATTTTGTTTGGGTTTGGAAATGGTGGACAACCTATGGGTCTAGACAATCTTTGGGCACATGGCGGATTTATGCCAAATGGAATAGAGGGAATTTTATTATCTTTAGTTTTGGTGATGTTCTCTTTTGGCGGAGTTGAGCTAGTAGGGATCACGGCAGGTGAAGCGAAGGATCCACGCAAGTCGATTCCGTCTGCGATTAACAATGTCGTTTGGCGAATTTTAATTTTTTATATTGGTGCTTTAGGAATTATGATGATTTTATATCCTTGGAATGAAGTGGGTTCCAATGGAAGTCCGTTCGTTTTGATTTTTGATAAAATCGGAATACCAGGTGCTGCACATATTATCAATTTTGTCGTGTTAACGGCTGCGTTGTCTGCCTTTAATAGTGGCATGTTCAGCACGGGGAGAATGCTTTACAATTTATCGCTACAAAATAATGGCCCTAAATACTTTGGTAAGTTAAACAAACATCAAACACCAAGACGTGGAATATTATTCTCGGCTTCGTTTTTATTAGTCGCTGTATTTCTTAATTATATAATTCCAGAAAAAGTATTTATGTTTATTTCTTCAGTTGCGACAGTGGCTGTCATTACAAGCTGGACGATTATTCTACTCACACAAATAAAGTTTAGACAATCAAAAACAAAAGAAGAGGTTGGAAAATTAGCGTTTAAAATGCCTCTTCATCCATTTTCGAACTATGTGGCACTTGTTTTCTTAGCTTTTGTAATTGTGTTAATGGCGTTCATGGACGGTATGAGAGAAGCCTTATATGTAGCACCTGTATGGTTTCTTATCCTTTACGTAGGATATCGATTGAAAACAAAAAAATAACAACAAAGCGGTCTCTCGATATTACGGAGACCGCTTCTTTTAATTGGCGTAATAATTTTGTGTGTAATAAGGCTGTGCTTCCTCATTAAAGGCCACACCAACACCTAAGTACTCAAAACCAGACTTTATAATATTTTTCCGGTGTCCTAAAGAGTTCATTAATCCTTCATGTGCAAAAATACTGCTGAACTGACCGTACGCTAAATTTTCTCCAGCCAAGGTGTACCGTATGCCGTCTTCTTCCATTCGGTCAAAAGGAGACTCCCCTTGAAGATTCGTATGATCAAAATAGTTATTGACGGCCATGTCCGAGCTATGCTTCCGTGCCGTTTGCATCACATGTTCATCCCATGAAAGAACCTGAAGTTCATGATTGACCCTCGTCGCATTGACCAAATCAAACATTTGCAACTCAAACCCTTCTTTTAATGCTTCACTAGGCTCTGAATAGATTGATTTCTTATTGTTTTCTACCTCTTCGGTTAAAAGTTGAATGGCGGTTACCGTATTTTCTTCATGCACATCATAAAAAACCGTCACGTATGTGTCATCAAGCTCATACATGTCATAATCGCTGTCTTCTTGTAGCTGATAAAATACTAATCCCTTTTGCAATCGTGTTAATGGCTGCCCTAATGTGTCACGAACGGTTTGTTTGGAACTGTTTAGCTTGATTCCGTTTGTGGAAGAAATTAAATCTTGATTCGTGTACAAGCCAATCACTTGTTGCTGATCATTGTACATAACTTTGACAAAGTTATGGTAATTTTCATGATACGTATGCCATTCCGTTCCATACTCATTCATCTCAGAACGCTTGGGTGCTCCCAACATATTTTCAATATCTGTCTTCGATTCACCGAGTTCGATATTATAAATCGAAAAAACTTGATTGGAGGGTGACTCCAGATCGGGAGAAGGGACTTCTTTTTCGGAAGGCATCTGTTCCTCAGCCAGTTCTTCGACTTTTTCCTCAAGAAACCCTATGCTGCCAGCAATACCAATATATACGTCGTTCAAAAGCTCAGATAACTCTATATTATCTCCATCTATGTTAAGATCCTCAGCTATAGCTCCAATTCCTAATTCATCCCCAAAAGAATTCCATAAATAATTCAAACCAAACAATAAGATGACTAAGAGAAAAAATCGTCTCAAATTTTCTCCTCACTTTCTATCCAATATCCCATCTATTCCATTATAGCTACCAGATTCATGGCCCATACGTATTTCCATTCTAAACGATGTTTCTTTCCTCGTGTTAGTAAAACGAAATTGCAGGAAAGTGGAAAAATTTATTGTATTATAAAAAGAAACAATGGAGGAGGAACTGTATGAGTTCAAATTTACATATAAGAGTTGCGACCACCGATGATAGCGGACAGATTCAGCATTTATTAAAAACACTTGCGCAATGGATGAAGGATTCAAAAATCAATCAATGGAGTTTTTTATTAGAAGGAGAAGATGACAAGCTGAAAGAGTGGATCTCCAAGGGGCTAACCTATATCGTCGAAAAAGATGAAACATTTATCGCTACGTTCACTCTTTTACCGGAGGCAGGGGAATGGGACCGACATATTTGGGGTGATGATCTTCCTGTAAATTCTTCCTATTTGCATAGACTCGCCATTTCCCCAGCCTATATGAGTCAGGGAATTGGTAAAAAAGTGATTGAGTGGCTATCTATGAGAGAGATAGAGATTGTAAGATTAGATTGTGTCGCAGACAATAAAAAGTTGAATCTATTTTACCATAATAATGGATTTGAGTTGATAGGAATAACCGATAATCATTGCAAATATCAAAAATTCATGAAAAAGGGGGAGTGAACTTTGAGAAAAAGAGAGCTCGAGGAATATATTCAAGAAACCATGAGAGACAAACATATCCCAGGTGTTAGCATGGCGATCTCTCATTCTGGAAAAGTCATTTACGCCAAGGGATTTGGCTTTCGTGATTTGGAAAATAGAGAAGCCGTCACACCAGAGACGATATTTGGAACAGCATCCGTGACAAAATCATTCACGGGGATGGCCATCATGAAGCTAGAAGAAGAAGGAATCTTATCCGTTCATGATCCGGTCACGAAATACCTCCCAGAGTGGAAGCTAGAAGAAGTAGAAGATATGGAAAACATAACAATTGCTCATTTATTATCTCACACCACCGGACTTCCACCACTAAGTAGAAGGGAAGAGCTCAACCAATTTTGTGAGCATATTGACTATTTAAATGGCGAAAAAGTAGAGATGCTTGGGAAACCTGGTGAGTATTTTAGTTATTGTAATGACAGCTTTTTATTATTAGGAGCGATAATCGAGAGGGTAACGGGGAAATTATTTCGTAGATACCTTACTGAAAGTATTTTGGTGCCACTACAGATGAACCGGAGTACCTTCAGCTTAGAGGAGGTGGAAAAGTTTCATAATGTTTCTGTACCTTATGAGTACAACACAAAATCAGAAACCTATGTAAAACAGGAATGGCCAACACTAGGAAACTATGAAGTTGGTGGTGGAATCCGCTCCAATGTTCTAGATTTGTTAACATACGGTGAGCAGTACATCACGGAAACACCAATTGTGGCAAGAGAACACCTCCAAGAAATGTGGCAACCTTTTATTCGTGTGCATGACGACACATATTACGGATATGCACTAACGACGACGAACTATTCTCACGGACTGACTCTCGTTGAACACGGTGGAGGACAACCGGGTGTTTCTTCGTATTTTGGACTTGTTCCGGAGAAACAGCTTGTCGTGGCTGTGCTAACCAATGTGTCTGGAGCTCCAAGTTCTGATTTATGGCTAGCAGGAGTGAATGCTGTACTAGATTTTCCGATTAAACAAACGCGCAGGGAAGACACTTCCTACAATGGAAACTTAGATTCAAGGATAGACGGAGACTATCATTCAGCTGAAGGCGGATCAATAACTATTAAAAATGGCAAAACCATCACGATTGAGGAAGCAACATATCGACTACAACCAACTGGAAAGGATTCCTTTATTAGTGAGCAAAACATCCCATTGCGTTTTTTCTATAAAAACCAAAGTGATCATCCTTGGGCTGTGTTATTTGGTTTTCGGATGCTACGGAGGGTAGGAGAGTGAAACTACAGTCCTCTCAAGAGATGAAAATAGAAAAGAAAATCTTTTTTTCTATCTTCTTTCTATTTTTATATCCAGTTTTAGGTATTATTACAGATTTTTATTTCCCTAATATATACTGGTCAGATCAGCATTGGTTGAACGATTTAACATACAAGATTTATGAACATTCGATCATTTGGGGATTTCTTACGCTATCCGTTCAGTTGATTTTTTACGCCTACATACTGGTATGGTCCATCACACACCGAATAAAAAAGTATATCATATGGTCGTCCAGCTTTTTATGGATTACATTATTCCTGGTATTTTTAAGTTGGATCAGAGTAATTGCTGCAGCATCAGGGGTGTAAACCATTTTACACCCTATTAATAATAAATTAAGGTACAAAACCCTCACCATTTTGAGCCATTTCATCCCGTAGATATCTTTCTCCACCCGTTGCCTCCACAGCTGCCCCCATGGATTGTAACCAATCCCCATTTATGGCGGTTCTTTGCCCAGAAAGGACGGATTTATTGTCTTTTGCTAGATTTTGTTGAGTGACGCCAATGGCTTCTATTAATTGTCCAATCACTTGAATCCAGATTCCTGTAACAATATCTTGAGAACCTGGCCTCTTTTCCTCTAACTCATATAGTTTCGTTACTGCTATCGCTTCCGTAAGTAAAGCAAAGAACTGAATCCAAAGGCTGGCTTCTACCTGTTTTTCCAATGCAAACTTTGTTTGCTTCTGCTGGTCCTCTTTTTCATGCATTTTTCAGGTCACTCCTTACTCCATAGCTTTGTTATGTATATTCATTATTTTAAAAAAGGTCCATGAGCTGCGGTTGGCTTTTTCCATTAATTACCCGACTAATCTAAGAGCGATCTTTGATAAAATAGTATTCGGTTATTACAGGGACTAAAGTACTAAATATAAGACAGAATTACTATATTCATTGTTTGGCATTGTGATAGAATATGAGAATATTACGAATTCT
Organism: Robertmurraya sp.; assembly: GCF_036676585.1. Taxonomy (NCBI): domain Bacteria; kingdom Bacillati; phylum Bacillota; class Bacilli; order Caryophanales; family Bacillaceae; genus Robertmurraya; species Robertmurraya sp. The sequence continues at coordinate 15,018 of NZ_JAKFCQ010000182.1, read as the reverse complement.
AAAATAATAAAACAACGAGGAAAATAGAGTGGAACATACTTATTTATCGTATAATTATCCGATAGTTATTGTATCGGTGCTTGTTGCCATTATTGTAATGACGGTAATCATCGTTGGAATTACTTATTCAATATTTCGAAAAGAAAACGCGGACCTCCTTAAACTAAAGCTCACAGAGTTACACTTAGCAAGAACGGTACAGGAAAAATCACTACCTCTTCCTATCCATAACGAAAGGGTAAACATAACTTCCTTTTATAAAGCGTCTGAAGAGCTGTCAGGTGATCTATATTATTGGTTCAAAACAGACAAAGGTCAGTACGGGATTTTTATTATGGATGTGATGGGTCATGGAGTTTCTTCATCTATTATCAGTGTGTCGATAAAATCATATCTTCAAGGAGTATTAGGGAGAGTAAGTGAACCTATTAATGTAATGAAGGAACTTTCTGATCATATGAATTCGATGTTTGAGGGAAGTGAAAATCCGTTTTATTTTACGGCCATTTATCTTTTAGTCGATACAAAACAGAAAAAGATTCGTTATGTTAATGCGGGTCATCCATCAGGTCTATGGCAGGTGAAAGGGGAACCGATCGTACCTATCGCTTCCACATGTCCACCGATTGGACTTGGAGCAGATTTGCCAATCATATCCGAAGAGATTTCCTTTGAAAGAAAAGGAAGACTCGTGTTATATACTGATGGATTTATAGAAGGGATTAGTGATAATCCTAGAGTACAGCTTAAGGTTATGGAAGAAATTCTTGTCTCTAACCAAGAAAAGGACATAGAAGAAGTGAAAAATCGGCTACTAACAAAATGCAAAAGTCACCAACGGCAACCGGATGATGCTTGCCTGCTGGTGATCGATATTAATGGGGAATAGGAGAACATCTGGACACCTAATTAAATAAATTAAAAGATAAGACCAAAAAATCAATTTTGGTCTTTTTTAACTTCCCTGAAAATAACCAATCGCATCTTTAACGGTGGCCATCGAGTGAGTTGACGATAAGTTAAAACCTTGCTCGACCGCAAGCTTAGCCAATTCGGGTCTTAGTCCGGTAATAACAGAACGCACACCTAAAAGTGACATAACATGTACGATTTTAAATAGTGTATCAGCAACTAAGGAATCTAAATTAAAAGTTCCTGAAAAGTCGATGATTAGGCATTGAATCCTTTGTTTTTGTACCTTAATCGGTATGTCATCAAGAAGTTGGCTAGCTCGGGCTTCATCTATTGCTCCTACGAGTGGAAGGACCGATATCTCATTTGAAAAAGGCACAAGGGTTGCAGATAATTCGTTAATTTGTTTCAGCATTTGTTTTTGTTTCTTTTCATTTTCTTTTCTTGCTGTGATATCCCATACGATGGATTGAATCGCTCTTTGTTTACCAAGCGGGGCAGGATGACAATACAGGGCAATATCTACTGTTGTTCCATCCATTCGATAGACGGTTTCTTCAATGACTGGCATGGGTATTTCATAAGCGGATTGAATTCTTTTCTCAATGGCTGCCTTAGAGAAGTCTTGAAAAATATCAAGTGGGCTAAGGCCTATAACCTCTTCTTTGGTTGTTCTAAAAAAAGTCTCTGCTGCGTGGTTGATATAAATTATTTTTAATTCTGTATGAATAATAACGGGGTCTAGCGAATATTCAACGATCTGGCAGTAATTGATTTTTGAAAGATGTTCACTCAAGATGTTCACTCCCTTGTAACTAAGGGTAAAGTATCATACCATATTTATCAAGGAATTAAGATAATTATGAATAATAATAAAATGGATTAAAAATCGCTATAATGATACATACAGAAAGATTGAATGAGAGGGGTGAACGGTCCATGTGCGGGAGATTTTCCTTAACCGAAGAAATATATAATCTCAAAAGACAGTTTGAATTTGAATTTTTTGAGGAAATCGGTCCAAGGTACAATATTGCTCCAAGTCAAATGGTGCTTGCAATCGGTCAAAATAAAGGGGAACGAAAAGGAGCGTACCTCAAATGGGGCTTGGTACCGTATTGGGCGAATGATCCAAAAATAGGGTATAAAATGATTAATGCTCGAAGTGAAGGGATTGATGAAAAACCATCATTTAAACAACCTTTCAAACAACGGAGATGTCTTATCTTAAGCGATGGTTTTTACGAGTGGAAAAAGAATGGGAAAGAGAAACAGCCGTATCGCTTTTTCATGAAGGACAACAAGCCATTCGCTCTTGCGGGACTTTACGATGTGTGGAAAAAGGAAGGGCAGTCACCCCTTGTCACATGCACGATTATTACGACAACACCAAATGAAGTGACTGAGGATGTTCACGATCGAATGCCAGTAATTTTAAAAAAGGAAGACTACGACACATGGTTAGACCCTAATAATCAAGATATCTCTGTACTAAAATCTCTCTTAACACCTTATCCAGCTAAGGAAATGATGAAGTATGAGATTTCTTCATTAGTAAATAGTCCTAAAAATGAAGTTCCAGAAATCCTTCAACCGATGAATAGTATGTAAAAAAAGACCTCCCTCAGGAAAAATGAGAGGAGGTCTTTTGTGCTAATGGATGGCTTTTTTCTTAAATCTTCCGCCTCTAACTTCAGCAATATCTCCAATGGCTAAAAATGCAGAGGGGTCAATTTCTTCAACGATACTAGTCATTTTCGACTCTTCTAACCTTGTGATAATACAAAAAATGACCTTTTTATCATCCCCAGTGTAAGCACCTTCTCCGTGTAAAAAGGTAACACCTCTACCAAGTCGGTCATTGATGGCATCCCCGATTTCATGAGCGAGGTCACTAATGATCCAAACCGATTTGGATTCTTCCATCCCAGTAATAACAATATCAATCGCTTTTGAAGCAATTACGTATGCTAGGATCGAATACATGGCACGATCCCAGGAGTACACAAAACCGGCAGATCCAAGTATGAATAAGTTGATAAACATAACAATCTCACCGACGGAAAAAGGAACCTTTTTACTAATTACGATTGAAAGGATTTCTGTTCCATCAAGCGCTCCACCATTTCTGATAACTAGTCCCACACCAATCCCTAAGAAAATACCACCAAATATCGTTGCTAAAAGGATATCCTCGGTGAATGCAGGGACTGGATGAAAGAATGTTGCAAAAAGGGCTAACATGATAATTCCATAGACCGTGGATATCGCAAATGTTTTTCCAAATTGCTTATAACCTAGATATACAAAAGGTAAGTTTAGTAAGAAAAGAAAGATCCCTAATTTAACACCGGTGATATGCGAGAGCATAATTGAAACACCGGTTACACCTCCATCAATAACTTGGTTAGGAATCAAGAATATCTCTAACCCTACAGCCATCAACAAGGCCCCAATGGTTATAAAAATTCCCCTTTGAACAATTCTAAGTGCAGATAATCTTCGATGTTGTCTTTTTTCTAACGCTAAATCTGTCAAAATCCATCACGCCTTTTCTAAGTAAATGTAGTAAATATGATTAAAAGATTATTGTAAGCAACATATTTGTATGTAACATAAGTATATAATATAATAAGGTTATGTTACCAATGATATGCTCAGAAGAAGGGAACTACTCAATATGGAATATGTAGATGCGATTCGTGATACAGCAAAAATAAAAGCCCTTAAAAAGCATCTAAAAGACCAATCGTCTAGAGATTACTTATTATTTGTTCTTGGAATAAATACTGGATTAAAAATTAGTGAAATATTAACCATCAAGTGGTGCGACATCCTTAACGAAAATGGCAGTATTAAGAATTTCATGGAACGAGAAGAGCAGGAAATCCCCATTTATGTGAATTCAAAAGTAAAATACGCTATTTCTCTTTATCTTTCCTCAATTTCCTATCATTTTACCGACTATGTTTTCAAATCCTCTAAAACTAACGACCCCATCACCAGACAACAGGCGTATCGAATCATTAATAAAGCAGCAAAACATGTGGGGATTGAAGGAAATATCGGAACACACTCTATGAGAAAAACCTTTGGATATCACGCCTACAAAAAAGGAATCGCCATTGCACTTTTACAAAAAATCTTTCACCATACATCATCTTCTGAGACATTCAAATATTTAGGAATCAAAAAGGAGGAGAAAATCAAAACAGAAATTGATGTGAATTTATAAGGGGGAAAAACATGATTAATATTGATTACTCGATTTTACTAGGTTCGTTACTTCTTATTATAGGAATCATCACCACCAAATTCTCAAGTCGACTTGGAATGCCAGCTTTGATTCTCTTTTTAGCCGTAGGGATGATCGTTGGAAGTGATGGATTAGGAATAATTTACTTTGATAATGCCACATACGCTCAGCTAATTGGTGTACTAGCACTGATTATCATTTTGTTTGAAGGTGGGTTGCAGACGAGATGGACGACAGTGAAATCTGTGTTGAAGCCGTCTTTGTCTCTTGCAACAGTTGGGGTACTGATTACAACTTCCGTGGTAGCTGTCGTCGTTAATTTATTATTTGCTGTACCATGGCTGGAAGCATTTTTAATAGGGTCTATCGTAGGTTCTACCGACGCTGCTGCTGTCTTTGCCGTCTTAAAAGGGCAGAACATTAACCCTAAACTCGGTTCAACCTTGGAAGCAGAATCTGGTACGAACGACCCTATGGCCATGTTTTTAACCTTAATGTTTATACAATTGCTTACAATAGATGAAACGAACGTTTTCCTACTTATTCTTTCTTTCTTTTGGCAGATGGGAATGGGTTTACTTATTGGGGTTATTTTCGGGAAACTTGCAACCATGGCTATTAATCGTATTAATCTAGATTCTAGTGGACTTTATCCAATTTTTGCAGTAGCTTTTGCCTTACTAACCTATAGTTCCACAGCATTGGCACACGCTAGTGGATTGTTAGCGGTATACGTGGCAGCTCTTGTTATAGGGAATTCGGACTTAACCTATAAAACGTCCATTTTCCGTTTCAATGAAGGATTTGCCTGGATGATGCAAATATTAATGTTTATCATTCTAGGATTGTTGGTTTTCCCATCTCAGCTTTTTACCGCTGATGTGATGGTAAAAGGTATACTCATTTCAGTAGCTTTAATCTTTGTAGCACGTCCGATCGCGGTATACGTCTCAACGATAAAAATGGATTTTAACCATAAAGAAAAGATCTTTGTGTCTTGGGCTGGATTACGTGGAGCGGTGCCGATCGTATTGGCAACTTTCCCTATGCTTGCGGGAATTGCCGATAGCCAGACGATCTTTAATGTCGTATTCTTCGTCGTGTTTACATCTGCTTTGATTCAAGGGTCGACCATCTTAATACTCGCGGAGAAATTAGGTCTAACGGGACCCAAAAAATCCACCCCTGCACACTCATTGGAACTGGTCTCTATTGGAAAAGCCAATGCAGAAATCATCGAGTACGAGATCCATAAGGAAGATTTGTTAGTGAATAAAAAAATCGTAGACATTTTATTTCCAGAGAATGTCCTAATCAACGCCATCATTCGCTCAGACAAATTGGTCACACCAAGAGGGGATACTTGTTTACTAGAAGGAGATATTCTGTACATCCTCACACCTAGAAGCAGCATCGGGAAGTTAAAAGAGATGTTTAAGGATCATGAATTTTAATAAAAAACGGACAGTTATTCACGAAAGAATGGCTGTCTATTTTTTTACAAGAATGATTGGCAAAGTTATACATATGATGGTATATAAACAAATGGAGGTTGTCCATGTCCTTACTCCCAATCATTGTCTCATCATTATGTACTGGTTTAGGTGCCTTGCCTATTTTACTCGTAAAAGATGTTTCTCATAAAGGAAAAGATGTGTTGTTAGCTTCTACAGCGGGAATCATGGTCGCTGCATCTGCCTACGGGTTAATTCCAAACGCTATTAAGCTATCAAATGTAACCGTTTTGGTGGTTGGAATCTTGTTTGGAACACTCGTTCTAACCTTGTTAGAAAGTATGATTCCGCATGTTGACCTCGACCATTCGGAGCAATCATCAAGAAATAACAGAGTCGTCTTTTTGTTTCTTGTAGCCATGTCTCTTCATAATTTACCTGAAGGACTATCCGTAGGGATAAGTAATGCTAGTGAAAACCATGAGGTTGGATCGCTTGTATCGTTTGCCATCGGATTACAGAATGTCCCAGACGGATTTTTGGTTGCATTATTTCTTTTGAGCCAAAAAGTTAGTGTTCATCGTTCGATTTTGCTTGCTACTTTAACTGGTTTAATTGAAATGTCTGCAGGTTTAATTGGAGTGCTTTTGGGGGATACGTTTGAGCCGATAATTCCGTATGGACTAGCATTTGCAGCAGGCTCCATGCTATTTGTGGTATATAAGGAGCTGATTCCAGAAAGCCATGGAGACGGAAACGAAAGGGCATCCACATGGGCATTTATTATTGGATTTGTGTCTATGATTATTTTGACAGAGGTTTTTCGTTAAGATGGATTAAAAGAGACTGATCATGCCGAAACCCATGAGAATCAAAATCACCAATAAGGGCGATGATGACACTTGTCTCACACAAGGTCATCATCGTCCTTATCTATTTTATTGTCCACTAGGAAATACACGTTGAACCATCTCTGTAAATTCCTCAAACAACCCTTTGACAGGTTCACCTTTTTGAATCTTGTCACCATAATCTCCCATGCGATCAACGAAGTCCGGGTTACTAGATACAAAAACATTTCGGATTCCCTTATCTGTTGATTTTACTTGATCCGAAATTTTTTTCTCTAGATCCTCTCGAACATCGCCCTTCGTATTGTCCTCTAACACAACAGCAACATAGGCATTGTTATCGGTTACAATCACATTCGCGTGGCGCACTTCCTGCATATTTTCGATTTTGTCCTGTGCTTTGTCAGCCACTCGCATTCTAGAGTCGTTGTTTTCGTCATCCACGTTCTGAACCTTTGTTCCTCTGTCATTCTCTTCTTTGTCATTGTCATCAGCCGCACTATCCGCGCCGCAAGCTGTTAAGACAAATGACAGGGTAAAAATAGAAAGCCATTTGAACATTTTCATAGTATACCTCCTAAAAATTAATCATTCTTAGAATTACCTAATTGACTTAATTTATGTAAGTTGGGAAAGATTAGGAAAGAGGTGATACATGTGATCAAATATGTGGTTGGAATTTTCTTATTCGGATCCATCATCGTTACTTCTAACACCACCTATGCACAGCCAAAGGAATGTCCAGATCCCCATACACTTGAAGTCGTTTCCATAGAGAACATACATGAAGTGGAAAAAGCGTTACGTAAACTTGTTCCGATTGCCTATGAAGTGGGAGAGTTCCCAGAACTCTATTCAGAATGGGAGATCATTTCACTAAAACCTTTTCCGAGAACAGAGGAAAATAAAGAGGATGAAGATTATTACGGTATGGCAAAACACTTTTGCGGCAAAGAGGTGGCAGATCGGTCTTGGCTGGTACGTTTGAATTTTCCGAAAGTGAAAGCTGCCAGTGCAAGTCAAGGAGAGATCTTTATTGCCAAAAAAGAAGACAGCGGCTGGTTTGTTTGGTTTAAATATCACTAAAACCGTATAGAATAGCTGCTCCTATGAAAAAAATAACTTTAGTGGAAACGGAGGTATGATAATGGAAAAGCATAATATACGATTGACTTCCTCAGAAGTAGCGAATCTATGGGCAAACTATATGGGCGATAGTATGTCTATCTGCGTGTTTACCTATTTTCTGAATCATATAGATGACTTGGAAATCAAACAGGTAATAGAACATGCCCTAGATTTATCCTCTCAACATGTTAAGAAAATTGCTGAAATATTTGTGGAGGAAGGGATTCCGGTTCCACTTGGTTTTACCAATGAAGATGTGTATCCACATGCGGAACGATTATTTTCTGACTCCTTTTACCTTTATTATCTGAAGCATATGACAAAGGGTGGACTTGCTACTTACAGTGCGGTTTTACCAAATGTGTTTCGAAATGATATACGCGAATATTATATGTCTTGTATCTCCTCGACGATGGAATTGTTTCAAGAATCCACCAATGTTTTACTGTCGAAAGGAATTGAAACTAGATCTCCCAACCTAGCGTACCCTTCAAAAGTGGAGTTTGTAGAAAAACAAAGCTTTTTATCTGGCTGGTTTGGTGAACAAAGGCCGTTGACCGGAATAGAAGTGACACATTTATATGCTAATATTCAAACAAATAAGCTAGGAGAGGCTTTTTGCTTAGGTTTAGCACAGGTGGCGAAACAAAAAGAAGTTAAGGAGTTTATGCTACGAGGAGTCGAGATATGTAAAAAACATATCACCCTCTTTAGTGAGTACCTTCACTCCAATTTCCTTCCAGCCCCTATGACATGGGACCAAGAAGTGACAGGCTCTACCGACTTGCCATTTTCAGAAAAGCTCATGATGTTTCATGTAGGTCTATTGAGTGCGGCAGGAATGGGGAACTATGGAGTGGCGATGTCACTGTCTCCAAGAAGAGATATTGCTGCTATGTATGGTCGATTGATAACAGAGGTAGGAAAGTTTGCGGAAGATGGCACAAATATAAGTATCAAACATCGCTGGATGGAAAAACCGCCTCATGCAATCGACAGAGATAAACTATCGAAATAGAATAAGAAACGCTTAGGTTCACAAAGACCCAAGCGTTTTTGTTTTATTTATTTAAATCTTTCTTGGTGATTTCGCTACGAATATCTTTTTCCTTTGAGAATTCTGTATCTTGCTTTTTGTTGTTCGGATACTTATTTTTACGTTCGCGGTTATCGTTTCGGTTGGTCATGGTTTCACTCCTTTCTATGTAGTCGGAATTATTATTAGCATACGGTCGATTTTTTTATCCTACATATTAATGGGAAGATTCTGCTGCAAGGGCATAAGTTTGAGTTTAGAACATAATGTTTCCAGGAACTAGTGGAATGAGTAAACTAAATTCACATTTAGCGCCTCGTCTTTCCATATATTAGTAGACCAAGGGCACTAACCCAGCATCCAATTCCCTCAATTTCCAAATACAAAGTACAAACTCCACCAAACACTCCAACTATTCCCACTATATGGTACAATATAAGACATCTATACTATCGGATCTCATGTCATAAAGGAGTCCCACCACCATGCCAATCGCATCTAACTCGAAATTCAACAGATACAAACAAAATATACAATCCCTGCCGTACATTGCAGAGGACACAATTAAGTCAGACACCTTTCTACTAGAATCAAACGAGAAAAAGAAGATTGAAATCTACTATGCACCCTTTGAATATGTGAACAACACCGCCAAAATAGTGATCATTGGGATTACTCCCGGATACTTTCAAATGGAGCAATCCTATACAACGATCTGGAATTATCGCGACCAAAAGATTTCCGACGAAAAACTTCTACATGAAGTGAAAAAACAGTCGAGCTTTCAAGGGCCAATGCGGAAGAATCTAATTACCATGCTGGATGAGCTAGGGCTACATAAATATCTACAAATTCCATCAACCACCCACCTGTTTGATACACACGCCCATCTGGTTCAAACCAATTCGGTCATAAAGTATCCAGTTTTTTATCGAGGAAAAAATTACAATGGTTCTACCCCAAATATGATCCGAACAGACACCCTTTTGACCTATATAAAAGAGGGGTTTGTTCAAGAAATTAACATGATGGACAAACCCTTACTCATTCCACTGGGTGTGAATGTTTCTCAACTGCTCGATTTTTTAATTGAAAAAGAGCACATCAAGGAGCATACAATTCTCCGCGGCTTCCCGCATCCATCCGGTGGAAATGGTCATCGCCACCGTCAGTTTGCAGAAAATAAAGAAGCGATGAAGAGGTACTTACAAGCATATTTCCAATCATAAAAAGAAGGTGCTACTTTGAAGAAAATCAGCATTTATCTATTACTAGGCATTAACTTATTTTACATCGTCAATTTTTTAGTGAACTTTGAACATGTCTTTCTTGAATGGTATTGGCTGGTCTTTTTTATCATAGGACTTGGTTTATCCATTTTTTATTTGTTAAAACCAAACAAAGAGAACCCATACATTTTGATTGCATTATTAGTGACGAGCCTGAGTTCGATTGGATTTTACGGCTTTCAATATTTTCTTTCTCATCTAATGGGATAGATACAAGGGGGAAGAATCTGTATGAGTGAAATAACGAAAACACCAGAACCACCTTATTACGCGGTGATTTTTTCCTCGCAAAGAACGGATGGGGACAATGGATATGGAGCAATGGCCAATAAAATGGTCGAATTAGCCTCCAAGCAGCCGGGCTTTTTAGGAGTAGAAAGTGCCCGAGATGAACAATTGGGAATTACGGTTTCTTACTGGGACTCCATCGAAGCGATCCAGGCGTGGAAAGAACATTCCGCACATATCATCGCACAGGAAAAAGGGAAATCCGAATGGTATCAGTCTTTCTCTTTAAGAGTGTGTAAAGTCGAAAGACAAAGCTTTTTTGACATGTAAAAAAGACATCCGACTAGGATTGGATGTCTTTTCCGTGAATTCTACTTTTGATTTCCTCTAGATCTGTATTACTGTACTGACTAGTTCCTTTGCCGCCTGTTTGAGCTAGTAACGCTTTAACTTCATTATAAGACAAGCCGGATTCCGCATTCTTCTTTTTGACTTCATTAATATCCGTTCCAACCTCTGTATATTCCTTGTGATCCATATAATACCTCCTGTCTACTTTCTTCTTACTCTTTCTTGTAACCGCTGAAATTATGTAATGGAAGTTTCTTAACTTGCAAACAATGTAAGTGGTAGAAAAAGTTTATCAAGATAGGAGTACTTCCATGGCAAAATTAATCAACTTACCAGCGTTACTCATCCTTGATGTTCAAAAAGGGTTTGATGATCCATATTGGGGCAAAAGAAACAATCCCGAGGCAGAGGAAAATATGGCTCGTTTGCAAGAGGAGTGGAGGAAGAGGAAGGGGACGATTATTTACTCCAAACATCTATCCGTTCATCCACAATCACCACTACACCATACGAACAAAGAAGGAACAGAGTTTAAAGACATGATCAAACCAGAACCAAATGAAACAGTTTTTACGAAACAAGTGAACAGTGCCTTTATAGGAACAGAGCTGGAAACGTATTTAAGCGAGCAGCAAATAAAAACGGTTGTTATCACAGGACTTTCCACACAGCATTGTGTTTCAACTACCACAAGAATGAGTGGGAACCTCGGGCTTCAAACCTATCTTGTTTCAGATGCAATTGCAGCTTTTGAAATTACCGATCACAAAGGGAAGAAACACTCTGCTGATACGGTTCAGGAGCTTGAATTGGCTATGCTCCAAAAGGAGTTTGCTACGATTTTAACAACCGATGAAATTATTAATCAACTCGATCAGCTTTAATTTTTATGTAAAGCGCAGGGGGAGCTCTGCGCTATTTATCTAGCTTAAATAAATTTAAGAAGCGATGGTACGGACATTTGGATAATGACGTATCATCATCTCGTAAAAAATATTGTCTCCATTCAAAATTATCTTCTGACCCATAGCTATTTAAATCGGGGTGGATCGATATAGAATCGTAATTCGCCAAGCGTTTTCGTACCTGTTTTTTAATATTTTTGGCATAAGATTCATTTTTACCAAATTCTTGTAACACCCATCTTGGGGTAATTGCGAGCATCATCGTATCAAAATGACGGCTTTGTCGATTTTGGTGAGAGGGGGTGGCACAATACATAAAATATTTTTCCCCGTGGAAACAAAACTCCCAAACCGGATCATGAGGGTCAGTGGGAATGTCTTCAGGCCACTGCACTCCGTCAATCGCGGAAAGACCACCTAATTGCTTCCAAAACAGTTGTTCAAACTGTTCCACTGTATATGTTTTTTCTACTTCTTTTGGAATATTATAAAAAACAATAAGTGACGTATAGTTACCAAATCCTGTTGATTCATCTGTGAAAATTTTTAATAATTGTGCCAGTTCATGAATGGAAGAAGTGTCTCTTGGATCACCTACAAATCCATAGCGAAGTTGATTAGTGGAAAAGCCAATAGTAGCTGGTATGCAAGGGAAAGGTCTTTCTTTATCCGTCATTTTTGCTTCGAATTTTTCGAGAGCAATTCTTTCCCATGGGGCTAGTTGTTCTCGTAATATTACTTCATCTTTATATAAACCTTTGATAATGATCACCTCACAAAAGCTTATATAATATATTCCAAAAGGCTTTTGTGAGGTGAATGTCCTAGTGAAATTGGGCGATTGTGAATAAGCAAACTGGGGATTAAGCTTATGAAGAATATTCGCAACAACATTCAAAGTAGTAACGGTCTTCAAACCAGCTAGGATCATCATCCCCATAATCCACCATCTTACGCCTGCTCCTCAGACGTAACTCCCAATCTCTCCATAATTCTTCTTTTCCGATACAGCATAACGCCCACTTCTGCCAGGTCATTGATCATCGAGCGGTTGGTGAAGGCTCCGAATACCATTCCTGCGATAGGGACCATTTGAAATAGTTTTTTCCATCCGAATTGATCTCGGTATGTATACACGACTTCTCGCCAGCCTTGAAGCTGAGACATCATTTCACCCGATTGATTGCCGTTTTGGTAGTAGCCGGATAACTCCTTGAGAATGGCCTTTTTTCCAACAATATCAGCTGATGAAAATTGTAAGCACTTGATGATAAAGATTCGCTCGCTTTTTTCGTTTGGATCGTAGCCGTGGATGATAGCGATTTCTTGCAGTGTTTTTAATGAGATTGCTAAAAGCGCGGGTACATCAATCGCGAGGGTGAAGATTCCTCCGATCCCTGTTGTTGCTCCTTGGACCGTTGCGACCTTTTTCCGGTTTTCCGTTAATTTTTGACTGACCGTATTCATAGTGGAAAGAGGGATTTCTTTTATCTCCGCTATGCTCTCTATTGATTGGTTTGTTTCTTTATTGATGAGCTCAAATAGCTGTTTTTCCGATACTAAATATTTTCCACCAGTTTGAATGTAATTTCCAATTTCGTCTAATAACACTCCTACTTTGTTGTGAACAAACTGCGGGGTAATTTTGTCTAGTAATTTAAAAGGAAGTCTTCCAAGTCGTTCCCAAATCCACAAATTCCCTTGGTCCTTTTCCCATTTATCAATAATAGCAAGTTCTTTTTTTAACTCTTCTTTCTTTTCCACTATAATCATCCTTATTTCTCTCCGTTTTCCTCAGTTTTTCATTTTCATTATTATTCTAATCATTTGATACGTGATTACCTGTAAAAAGGTTTCAAAACTATCTTCCAAATAACATGATTAAGAGGGGAAGGGTCATACTAAGCTTATTCAATACATAGAGGTGATAGTGATGGATAACGTATTTGATTATGAAGATATACAATTGATCCCAAACAAATCGATCGTAAACAGCCGAACGGAGTGTGATACGAGTGTGACGTTTGGTGGTCATACGTTTCGATTGCCGGTGGTGCCTGCGAATATGCAGACTATTGTTGATGAAAAAATTTCAGTGTTTCTAGCAGAAAATAATTATTTTTATATTATGCATCGTTTTCAACCAGAAACGCGAATACATTTTGTAAAAGATATGAAGGCTCGTGGGTTGTACGCCTCGATTAGTGTGGGTGTAAAGGAAGAGGAGTATCCATTTATTGAACAACTAGCAAAGGAAAATCTGTCTCCAGAATTTATAACGATCGATATTGCCCACGGACATTCGAATGCTGTGATCAATATGATTCGTCACATTAAAAAGCATCTGCCTACTAGCTTTGTGATTGCAGGAAATGTGGGAACTCCAGAGGCAGTAAGGGAGTTGGAGAATGCGGGTGCTGATGCGACAAAGGTTGGAATTGGGCCAGGGAAAGTTTGTATTACAAAAATAAAAACAGGCTTCGGAACAGGTGGGTGGCAGTTAGCCGCCCTACGATGGTGTGCCAAAGCAGCAAGTAAGCCCATTATTGCAGATGGGGGAATTCGGACTCACGGAGATATTGCCAAATCGGTTCGATTCGGTGCATCCATGGTCATGATTGGTTCACTGTTTGCAGGTCATGAAGAGTCACCAGGAGAAACAGTAGAGAAAGATGGGAAAAAGTATAAGGAATATTTCGGCTCTGCCTCTGAATTTCAAAAAGGGGAACGTAAAAATGTCGAAGGAAAGAAAATGCACGTGGAATTCAGAGGGTCTTTAAAGGACACTTTGATTGAAATGGAGCAAGATTTACAATCATCTATTTCTTATGCAGGAGGAAACAAGCTGTCAGCCATCCGAACGGTCGATTATGTGATTGTGAAGACCTCGATCTTTAACGGAGATAAGGTTTACTAACAAAAGAAAGTGAGCATTACCCAGATGGGCTGCTCACTTTCCTTTTTCTTTTGTCCCTATATCGCTGAAAAAATCCAATGGCTAGAGTAAGCCAAAAAGCACTGATAAAATACCCAGCTAGGATGTCACTCGGATAATGAACGCCGAGATAAATTCGACTAATACCTATCGAAAGGATCACGATACTACTCACAATAATATGAATCGTCCGTTTAAATGGAGTATTGATATGACGCCACAAAAGAAAGGTCAGTACCCCATATAAAGCGAAGGCCATGGTGGCATGACCACTTGGAAAGCTATAATTAGTCGCTTCAGCTAACCGATGCAAATCAGGTCTTGCCCGGTGAAAGAAACTTTTTAACGTTAGGAAAAGGATATTCGCCCCTAACATTACCGCTAAAAATAATACTAGCTCAGCTCGGTGGTTCAATACCTTGTAAAGAAGTAAGAGACTGACAAGTGTAAGGATAATCACTGGTATGGTATCCCCAATAAACGTAAAAAATCTCATAATAGTGGTCAACCAAGGAGCTTCCAAACCTTGAACATAAGAAATGATACTGCTATCAAAAGAGACAATGGTATTTCTTCTTACTAAAAGTGCCATCACACTAAACGCTAGTAAAGAGACTAGGCTGATTATAAATGCGATGAGTAGTTGAGTTTTTAATTTCATGAAGGACTCCAT
>NZ_JAKFCQ010000181.1:0-4997 GCF_036676585.1 Robertmurraya sp. | reverse complement strand
CATTACCTTTTTGATTTCCATCTTATCCCCCTTCTCTACATTAAAAGTTCTTAAAAAAGGGGACATTCCGTACAAGACTGTCGGAAATCCCCCCAGGAAAGACTACTGCTTTGGCACCTCAATCATAATCGCATCTCCTTGCCCTCCACCTGAGCAAATCGCTGCTACACCAATTCCACCGCCGCGTCTTTTTAACTCATGCATTAATGTAATGATGATTCTTGCTCCACTGGCACCGATCGGGTGACCAATCGCTACCGCTCCACCATTCACATTGACCTTTTCATGATCAAGTCCAGCGATTTCTGCACTTGCCAAGGCAACAGCCGCAAACGCTTCATTAATTTCGAATAGATCAATTTCCTCGACTGATTTGCCCGTTTTCTTCAACAATTCGTTGATCACAATTCCCGGCGTTTTAGGGAAATCCTTCGCTTCTACCGCAACAGCTGCCTGCCCGATAATATACGCTTCTGGTGTTCTTCCTTCACGAGCTGCTCGTTCTTCACTCATCAATACCAATGCGGCAGCTCCATCATTCACTCCAGGTGCGTTCCCTGCTGTGATCGTTCCGTCTGAGTTAAACACCGGCGCAAGCTTAGCCAACTTTTCAAAGCTAGTATCTTTTCTCGGTGACTCATCAGTCGCCACCACAAGTGGTTCACCTTTTCGCTGTGGAACTTGAACCGCTACAATTTCTTCGGCTAAGACACCGGATTCCATTGCTTGAACGGTACGCTGATGGCTTCTAAGTGCCCATTGATCCTGCTCCTCACGCGAAAGCTCCATTTCCTTTGCCACACCATTTCCGTATGTTCCCATGTGAACACCTGTAAACGTACAAGTTAGTCCGTCATATACCATTAAATCCTTTACCGAAGAATCACCCATACGTAATCCCCAACGAGCTTTAGGAAGAAAATAAGGAGCGTTACTCATCGACTCCATTCCTCCGGCAACGATAACTTCTTCGTCTCCTAAACGGATGATTTGATCTCCTAACGTCACACTTCGCATTCCAGAAGCACAAACCTTATTGATCGTTTCCGTTTTTACATTCCATGGAAGTCCAGCTTTTTGAGCGGCTTGTCGTGATGGAATCTGACCCTGCCCCCCTTGCAGAACCGTTCCAAAAATCACTTCATCCACTTTATCTGCTTCCACACCTGCGCGACCAAGTGCTTCCTTGATCACCATTCCCCCTAAATCAGATGCTGTAAATGAACTTAAGCTTCCTCCCATTTTTCCAAAAGGTGTACGAACTCCGCTTAAAATAACTGTTTTCCCCATGTTACTCTCCCCTTTTTCGTATTCATTTGTTTGGATTTTTTTCTAGTGTGATTGATTCTGTGATGTGACTGAACGCTCGCTCAGTATGTGTCGTGGAAAAAAGGAGAATTTGAATTTCTCCTTTGAAGTAAATATAATTTGTAAGCGCTTTATTCCCTTCTTCTATTTTACTATCAAAATAGTTAGAATAGAAATAATTTACACAAAAATCATGCAAATTATTTCTATCCGATTTATGACACGATTTTTGCCTCTCCGATGACAGCTTTTTCTAAAAGCTCTGCCACGTCATAGGTTGATACCGTTTCTTCAACTTCCTTTGCCTTTGTTCCATCTGAAAGCATTGTTAAGCAATACGGACAGCCAGATGAAATAACAGACGGTTTAACAGCTAATGCTTGCTCAGTTCTTGCTACATTAATACGTTGGCCCTTTTCTTCTTCCATCCACATAAGGCCACCACCAGCTCCACAACACATTCCCGTGTCTCTGTTACGAGTCATTTCTACGAGTGTGACGCCCGGAATCGCTTTTAATATATCGCGTGGTGCATCGTACACTTCATTGTAGCGTCCTAAATAACAAGAATCGTGGAAGGTGATCGTTTCGTTCACTTCTAACTTCGGCTTTAATCTTCCATCCCTCACAAGCTCAGCAAGCAGCTCGGTATGATGGTACACTTCGGCTTTTAATCCAAAATCAGGGTATTCATTTTTGAATGTATTATACGCATGAGGATCAATCGTCACGATTTTCTTTACTTCATTCTTCTCAAACTCTTCAATATTTTTCGTTGCAAGCTCTTGGAACACAAACTCATTTCCTAAACGTCTTGCGGTGTCACCCGAGTTCTTTTCCTTGCTTCCTAAAATCGCAAACTTCACTCCCGCTTCATTTAAAAGCTTCGCAAAGGACAAAGCAATTTTTTGACTGCGGTTGTCATAAGAGCCCATGGAACCGACCCAGAACAAATACTCAAACTCTTGACCAGACTTTTTCATTTCTTTTACCGTTGGAATGACCACGTCAGTTCTCTCATCCCGCCAGTTCTCACGCTCTTTGCGGTTCAGTCCCCAAGGGTTTCCTTGACGTTCGATGTTTTGCATCGCTCTTTGTGCATCGGCATCCATTTTTCCTTCTGTTAGAACAAGATAACGACGAAGGTCGATAATTTTATCGACATGCTCATTCATAACCGGACATTGATCTTCACAATTTCGGCAAGTGGTACAAGCCCAAATTTCCTCCTCTGTAATAACATCTCCGATCAAGCTTGGACTGTAAGCTAGACTTGCCGCAGACTCCTGAACCCCTTTTCCAGCAGCTGCTAATGCAATTTGATTTCCTTTTGTATTTGAAAAAGCAAAGGTTGGAACCCATGGCTGCTTTTGCGTAATGGCTGCACCGTGATTCGTTAAGTGATCGCGCATTTTTAAGATTAAGTCCATCGGCGACAGCATCTTTCCTGTCCCTGTTGCTGGACACATACTCGTACAACGCCCACATTCTACACACGCGTATAAGTCGATGAGCTGATGCTGAGTGAAATCTTCAATTTTGCCCACACCGAATGTCTCTTGTGTTTCGTCTTCAAAATCGATCTTTGTTAATTTTCCTGGCTTTTCTAAGCGATTAAAATACACATTGGCTGGACCTGCAATTAAATGCGCATGCTTGGACTGTGGAACATACACAAGGAATGCTAGCAGGAACAAAAGATGAATCCACCAAGCCACATAAAAAATTGCGATGGAACCTGTTTCTCCTACCCACGAAAAAGCCACGCTCACTAATGAGGCAATAGGCTCTGTCCATGAGGCTTCATGAGCATGCCAGATGAGACTCATTCCATTTCCAACAAGTACAGAAAGCATTAATCCACCGATAAAAATTAACACGAGTCCCGATTTGAAATTCCGTTTCAATCGAACCAATTTTTCTACATATCGACGATGAAACGCCCAAAAAACAGCAACTAAAATCATTAAAGTGACGATTTCTTGAAAAAAAGTGAATCCTGGATACAGAGGCCCTAGTGGCAAGTGCGCACCTGGTACAAGGCCTTTAATAATAAAGTCGATTGCCCCAAATTGAACAAGGATAAATCCGTAAAAAAACATCACATGAATAATTCCGCTTTTCTTATCCTTTAACAGCTTTTTTTGCCCGAATACATTGACCCAAATCTTATCGAGTCTTTCCTTTACTCGAGAATCAAACTCAACCTTCTTCCCGAGCTTTATGTACTCGATTCTCGTTTTGACGACATAAACAAATAGACTAACTGCGTAAGCGGTTACAATTATAAAAGCAATCAAGTTGATCCAAAGCATGGCATTCATCTTTTCTACCCCTTTCTGGCTCACTCGAACTCCCCTTCAAGCAGCACAGGTTTTGCGTGAAAATGTGTAATTTTCTGAATTGTATCTACCCTTATTATATAATGAATGAGCATTCAGTCAACATTTTTTTATCGCAACTTTCTGTCTTCATAGAAAGAACACGAACAGGAGATACTACAACGTACGATCACTCCCGAACTAATGGGATATTCTCTGAAGGGAGAGAATTTGATGAAGGTTATCGGTTTCATCCTGCTTTCTTTAGTACTCATCCTATTGTTATTGTATGTCGACTTTATACTCGGCAGAAGACAACATTTATCTTCTATTTATAGAAAAAGTTATCCGATGAGGCAAAGTCATATTGATGTATTTACAAGAGGAGATGCCCTCTTCTTGGACTTATTTTCTGAAATAGAACATGCAAACGAGCATATTCATGTTCTTTTTTATATATTAAAAGATGATCCTTATGGCCGTAGGTTTCTGCAGATTTTGAAAAACAAAGCATTAGAAGGAGTGGAAGTTAGACTTCTTCTCGATTGGGCAGGAAGCTTTAGAGTTCCACGTCGGATTGTGCATGAACTGAAACAAGCTGGCATTCATTTTGCGTATAGTCATAAACCGAAATTCCCCTTTTTCTTTTACCGTTTACAGGTTCGAAATCACCGAAAAATTACGGTCATTGATGGGCGACTTGGCTATATTGGAGGATTTAATGTCGGAAAGGAGTACTTAAACGAGGATCCAAAGCTGAACCCTTGGCGTGATTATCATTTAAAAATTATGGGTGAAGGGGTTCATGATCTCCAACGTGAGTTTCTTAAGGACTGGGAAGAGGAAACACAGGAACATCTTCTCAAAACTCCCACTTATTTTCCTGACCCAGTATCAGGCCCGATTCGTCACCAATTAATTCCTTCAGAAGGGTTTTATCTCGAAGAAACCTTCTCCGGGATGATACGAGGGGCTGAAACATCGATCAACATTGGTTCTCCTTATTTCATTCCTAGCAAACGCATTTTTCAAGATTTGTTGGATGCATTGGATCGCGGTGTGAAAGTGACCATCCTTGTTCCCCAAACTCCTGATCACCCTTTTGTGAAAGAAGCCTCTTTCCCCTATTTGCGCACGCTTATTTCTAGAGGGGCCAATGTCTATGATTATGTCAAAGGCTTTTACCATGCAAAAATTCTCATCATTGATGATCGAATTTGTGATTCTGGCACAGCCAACTTTGACAAAAGAAGCTTCTTTTTGAATCATGAAATTAACTGCTACTTGTTCGATTTAGACATCATCTCACATATGAAAAACATATATGAAACGGATGTAAAAGATGGGATTAAAATATCCCTTCATGAC
>NZ_JAKFCQ010000180.1:0-3205 GCF_036676585.1 Robertmurraya sp. | reverse complement strand
ATCAGATCCTCTGCATTTGTTTCTTCGTTTTCATTAGCTTTTTGTACACAGTCAACTAAATTAGAACTTACAATTACACCCATTGTACGATCAACAGCCGTTCGAACAGCTGATAATTGTGTTATCACTTCTTTACAGTCCTTATTTTCTTCCATCATTCTTAAAATCCCTCTAAGCTGCCCTTCCATACGCTTTACTCTATTTTGAATTTGAGTATTGTATTCCATATCCTTACCTCCTTTTAACAAAGATTTTTTATATTAAGTTGATCTTCTTTCAATAGTTTTGAATGATGACCAGCAAAGGTATATCCAATCACTTGAAACCCTTTCTTCCGTAGGAGACGAATACCCACATTTTTTTCTAGATTGTTTGAAGCAATAATATATAGTTTACGATTGGGTATGTCAGTGCTAAATCTATTAAGATAAGCAACAGGTATGTTTATCGAACCTGGTATAGAGAATTTACTTGATTGGTTATAATCTCTTATATCAATGATTGTAGATTTTGTTCCGATCTCTTCTCTGGGAATATACACTACAGAGAAAACCGGAAAATATCTTTCAAATAACACATATCCAATCACTAACAGTAGAATGGTAACAAAAGTAATCTGAAATACCTCCTTAGGTGTTTGTCGATATGTACATATTATACCCCTGCAGGTATAAAGTCAACTAGGGAAATTTTTCCTCACCAAATAGAAGGTAACTGTAGTCGTTACCTTCCTCATTTTTAATTAATCTTCTATCTTACCGCACAACGATTCGGGCCAATCTCCATTTCCCTTTGTTGTTCTACATCTGGCGTTATCTTCCCCATATTTGTTTCTCGAATTTCCTGGTATGAATTCGGCTGAGGTGGTAGGTTTTCCGTTACCACTTTTCTAAATTCATTCTCATCTACAATATTTAATCCGTGATTTTGTTGATATAGCACACCTAGTTTTTCAGATATACTTCCATTATCATGCATTTCATTAATCCCCATATAGTGAGCAGGCAGCACCAGTAAGTCATCCGCTAATTCTTTGTACCGCTTATATAGTGTATTTCGTAAATCGCCTACCCAATCTTCTGCTTTTCCCGCAAGGTCTGGGCGTCCAATAGAGTCAATAAACAGAATATCTCCTGTTAATAAATATTGGTCATCGATGACAAAAGAGGTACTCCCTATGGTATGACCCGGAGAGTAAACCGCCTTAATTGTCGTTTTACCAACTTGATACTCATCGTCGTCATTAATTTGTTGATACGTAAAATTTACTTCAGTAGCATCTTTAGGTGGAAGATAATAGGTTGCTCTCATTTTTTCAGCAAGCATTCTCCCACCAGAAATATGGTCTGCATGTAAATGAGTATCAAATACATGAATCAAAGTAATATGATGCTCTGTGATAAAACTTTCATACGGTTCAATCATACGGCTTGTATCAATTATCGCACCTTCACCATTTGATTCAATCAAGTATGATAAACACCCTTTGCCTATCCGAACAAATTGGTAGATTGATCCCCCATTTTTTAAATCGCCAATCTTAATAGGTTCTAAATATTCACTCCATGCTTTCATCCCACCCTCAACAGAATATACATCAGTTCGCCCAGCTTCTGCGATCTGTTGAGCCACTAATTTTGAGGATCCTCCTTTCGCACATATGACATAAATAGTCTTATCTGTTGGTAACTTGTCTTTAATTGAGTCAACCCCTTCTAATAGGTCAAAGTAAGGGGCGTTAATGATGTGAACATTTTTACCTTCAATCTTCCAATCATCAAAAGCATCCGTGTTTCTTGCATCTAAAATAAGCACTTCCTCATCATTGATCACTTTTTTGGCAATCTCCTTTACGGAGATGGTTTTAACCGCTGTTTCAATAGTCATTTTCTGCCTCCTTCATAAACGTTTATTCGTCTTTCTTGAATTATTATCTTTCCGTTTGACTTTTCCATGCCAAGATACCACCTACCATATTTTTTTACGAAAAAAACGCATGACTCCCGTATTTGAGTCATGCGTTTGCTATGTTATTTCTTTTTAATCCAGAACTTAATTAGCTTATCATCTTGTTCCATTTTTAGAATGGTATGTCCAGCATTTTTTGACCAAGCAGGTAAATCATTTAATGCACCTTTATCTGTTACATGAAGCTCTAGTACCTGGCCACTTTCTAATACCTCTATTCCTTTTTTCAACTTTACGATAGGCATTGGACAGGTTAAACCACTAACATCTACCAATGAATCTACTTGTAAGTCATTGGTGGTTTCTTCGATAACTGTTTCTCCAAGATCGTTCGTTTTTGTTTCAACTTGTTTGACTATGTTGCTTCCAAATACAGAAGAATAGGTCTTCCAGCCGCCATCAACATTCTTTACTTTGTACCCGTTATTTTTTAGAATACGGCTTGCTAAATACCCTCTTAACCCTACCTGACAGCTTACATATACGGTCTGATCTTTAGGAATTTCATCTAATTTATTTCTGAGTTCGTTTAGTGAAATATTAATTGAACCTTCAATAAAACCAAATTCACGTTCTATTGGTTCGCGAACATCAATTAGTAAGCCACCTTCAGCAACGATTTGGTCTACTTCATGCCACTGAATATGTTCCAATTCACCATCCATAATATTTGTTGCTACATAACCAGCCATATTGACTGGATCTTTAGCAGATGAATACGGTGGAGCGTATGACAGTTCTAAGTTTGTTAAGTCTTCAACCGTTAATCCACCTTTAATCGCTGTAGCAATAACGTCCATTCGCTTATCGACCCCATCTGCTCCAATCGCTTGTGCACCAAAGATTTTTCCTGTTTCCTTGTCAAAAATCAACTTTAGAGACAGTGGTGCAGCTCCTGGATAGTAGCCAGCATGAGAGCTTGGGTGGATATGAACGACTTCGTAAGATACCCCTAACCGTCTTAGTGTTTTTTCATTGTTCCCAGTAGCGGCAACAGTTAAATCAAACACCTTTGCAATAGAAGGCCCCATCGTTCCTTGATATTTCTCTTTTTTACCCATGATATTATTTGCTGCCATTCGTCCTTGACGGTTTGCAGGGCCAGCAAGTGGAATCATTGCCTTTGTGCCACTAATATAGTCTACTACCTCAACTGCATCACCCACTGCATAAATATCCTCATTTGACGTTTGAAGATACTCATTCACAATGATACCTCCACGCTGTCCTAATTCAA
>NZ_JAKFCQ010000179.1:0-24951 GCF_036676585.1 Robertmurraya sp. | reverse complement strand
TTCATTTCATTTCATCTATGATAGCTACCGCCCTAGTCCACCCAGCACTAGCTCCTTTAATTTTCACCGGGAACACTGACACTTTAAATCCAAACGAAGGCAGCTGATCTAAGTTTGCTAGTTTTTCAATTTGACAATATTCTTTTTCCTTACCTGCGAAATGGGCTGCCCATAACACCCCAGGACGTGGGTTGTTCAAATAATCAGCTGCCTGAATGGATAAAGGAGTGTCCCATCCCCATCCGTCTGTCCCCATCACCTTTATTCCTTGCTCAATCAACCAAAGTGTGGCTTCAGCCGTTACCCCAACATGAATTTCGCTATAGGAAGGTTCATATCTTTTTTTATCTGCATCACAACGAATCATTACAATATCATAAGGCTTTAGCTGATAGTCCATTTCCTTAAGCTTTTCTTGTAAATCTGCAACCGTTACTGCATATCCAGCTGGTTTTTCTGTGAAGTTAAGGACCACTCCATCGTTAAAAAACCATTCGAGTGGCATTTCATCAATGGTACGGGCCTGTTTCCCTTCTGATGTGGGCCAGTAATGCCAAGGGGCATCCACATGAGTACCAGTATGACTTGTTAGAGAAAGGAACTCTCCAGCTAATCCCTTCCTCTCAGGAAAATCGTCTGGAGTCACGCCCACTAATTTGGCTCCGAACTCTGCTCCTTCCTCATGTGTTTCGTAACGAATGGAAAAAGGAAGAGGATCCTTTATATCCTCTTCAATTGATACACTCAGGTCCACTATTCTCCTCATACGCTCCCCCTAACCATATTCAAATGATTTTATTTGTAAGAGAACCAAGGCCTGTAATCGTAAGTTCTACCTCATCGCCAGGTTCTAGCCAGCGATGGACCTCTGTACCTAGCTCCATCAGGCATCCAAATCCAACTGTGCCTGAACCAATAATATCTCCAGGGTAAAGAGCCACATCCTCTGAAGCTCGCTCGATCATATCACCAAAGGTATAATAAATATCTTTAAAATTTCCTTTAGAAAGAACTTCCCCATTCACCTTTGCAGTCATCTCTAAATTAAAACGTTGCCCCACTCGGTATGGTTCCAATTCGTCTTTTGTTACAATGTAGGGACCAATGGATGTTGCAAAGTCCTTCCCTTTTGCAGGTCCCAATAACACTTTCATTTCTTTCATTTGAATATCTCTTGCAGACCAGTCATTTAATATGGTATAGCCAAAAATATAATCTTCCGCCTCACTCGCTTTTATATTTTTCCCTTCTTTACCAATCACACAGGCAAGCTCAAGTTCATAGTCGAGGCGTATACATCTTGAAGGTCGTTTCACTTCTTCTTTCGGACCCTTCATGGCATTTGGATTAGAAAAGTAGAAGATCGGCATTTCATACCATTCCGGTGCCACTGTATCACCCGAACGCTTGGTTGCATTCTTTACATGTGTTTCAAAGGCAACAAAGTCCCGAAAACTAGTTGGGTTTGGAAGTGGTGCTGTTAGCTGTACATTTTTTAGATTAATAGAAGGGAGATCTTTTGTCTCTAGTAACGACTGAACAACCGGTATATATAGGGATTGATTCTTAATGAAATCTGCCATTGTTTCTGGAAGTTCACCATTAGAGGCAAAGTTAAGATCAATCACAGAGTCATTCATCAGAATGCCAGCCCTTTGTTGTTGTTCTCGATTGGTAAAAGTGATGAACTTCATTCCTTTCCCTCCTAACTATTTTGCTAGTTGCTCCTTCAGCCAATCATACATTTCGTACGTTTCTGTGATATTGTCCACCTGACAATGCGATGAGCCTGGACTACTTGCTGGAATGATTTTTAACCAGCGAGGGCATGTAAGATCATTAAATACATTATGGGCATTATCAACGGTGTTTTGTCGATCATCTTCTCCATGTACGATATATGTTGGCATCTGAATTTTCTCTGCTACTCCCCTTAGGTTGTAGTGTTGCAGCTTAGCTCTTGCTGCAGGCATATCTTCTACTCCAAATATATGTTGGAGAATCTTTGCTAACGGGTGATGATCTGGCCGTTTTGCCCATACATCGTTATAGTCATACACCGCTCCCCAAATCGCACATGCTTTAAATCTCGGTTCAAACGCTGCACATCTCGCGGCCATGTAACCTCCCATGGAGACGGCCATAATTCCAATTCGATTCGGGTCTACCTCCAGGTTTTCCACGGCCCATTCATACGCTGCAGTTCCCGCAAGATTATAGTCGTGGCGAGAATGAATATGATGGAGACGAAGTGCTCCTCCTTGACCTGGTCCATCTACAGCTAAGAGCGAAATCCCTCTTTCATTCAAGAATTGAGCTGGACCATAATAGAGCTCTTCAGCAGTTGAATCAAGACCACCGAACATAATCATTAATGGTCCTCTCTTCTGACCAGGTGCTTCGAAATAATAACCTGGTAGAACAGCTTGTTCGAAAGGAATATTAATCGCCTTTGGGGGATTCGGTAATAACTCCCCTCCCTTTCGGAATGAATCTACTGCTTTTAAATAGGTTGGTAGTTTTCTATTGTCATCAGGCTGAAGGAAAAATTCAGAGCAACGATAATAGTTTGCCGCACGTAAATAACCTGATCGAGCTGTTTCCTTATATCCTTTATCCATCGCGTCATTTGCTGTTGTTAAAGCTTTATTTCCAAGTCTCATCCATTCATGATGGAAGCTTTCAAAATCACCTACCTTCATTCGGCTAGCAGCGTCAAGAATTTCATTTACCTCACCGCCGCCAAAATAGGATTGACTAATCATTCTTACCACTTGGTAGGACCACATATAATTATCCGGAAAAAAGTGCCACATTGTAGTACATCCCCTCACTATTGCTTTTATTTAATAATTTTCCCCGATGCATCCCATGGCATTTCTCTGCCCCAAGCATCGTTCGGATTCTCTGATAGACTCCATCTATATGGACCAAAATCAGGTGCAAACACGAGATGCGCTCCTGCATATAATTCAAATCTGTTTCCACCTGGTTCATCAACATAAAAGAAAAAACCTTCTGCAAGTGCATGTCGTGTCGGTCCACCCATCGCTAGGTTGTATCCGCTTTCAACAATGTGATCAGCAGCTAATAAGACCTCTTCTCTACTTTCTACTGCATAACAAACATGATTAAATCCACCTGGTTTTCCAGTATGAGATTTCAAGAATGCTATATCATGAGAAAGATTAGTAACAGAAAGCCATGCACCAATTTCTGGACTTGCAGGCTCGTTTGCATCCAAGAAAATTCCTTCATTATAACGGAATCCAATGTTTTGATAGAATTCACGATCCTTTGTGACATCATTGCTGTGCAGAGTGATATGATCGATACGACGTGGTGAAATACCTCGACCAGGATTTTTTTGTGGACGATTTCTCCATTTGCTTTTTAATACCGCAGGAGCTTCATACATCTCCACATCCCAAAAAATCTCTTCTAAATGTCCATCTGGAGAAGTAAATTGATAGGCCCGACCATGACCAAGATCTCCTTCAATCCAGCCTTTTCCTAGCCCTAGCTTCTCAATATGAGCCGCAGCTTCCTCAAGAGCAGCAGGACTATCTGCGCGCCAACCGATATGTCCTAATCCAGGTTCTTCACCAGCTGTAATTTTTAAACTGTGGTGATAGTGTTCTCCCCAAGCCCGGAAATACACGGAGGTTTCCGTCCGGTCGGATACCTCTAGACCAATAATATTTTTAAAGAAATCAGCCGACTCCTCTAGTTTTGGACTAATTAATTCAACATGAGCCAAATGAGAAAAATAATGTGGATTTTTGTACATAACTTCCCCTCCAAAAACAGTAGTAGTTTTTCAATCCACTAAGTAGTGGTTTATTTATCCTTATTATAGAGGGGTTTATTTTTGAAAACGTTTACTTTTTTATCTTAATTTATATGATTTTTTGTCTTTTTCAAAAAATTCGTATAACTCTTTTTCTTCTCTCTCAATAGTAAGATGTTGTAATAGATACCAATCACTTTAATAATGGACGTCTCCTTTTTTATAAAAAACTGGTTCAAAGTCGACATTTTGAATCCACAACTTCTCCTTGCCTTTCAGTCCTTTTTTAAACCACACGTCACCCTTTAGCTCTTTCCCATTATGACGGACCCATGTTATATATTCACTTATCACCTGTGGATTTTCATCTCGTTTTTTGCCTTTAGGGTAGGTAAGTTGTTTTTGTACATTATACTTTACATCGATCAAATAAAGAGATGTGAACATTGTTGGAACAGGCCCTTCCTTCCATTCCGTGTTCTCTTTTGAACGTGCGACAATGACGTTGTTTGACGAATACCATTCAAGATCAAGGTCCACATACCCTTTAGGTGTATAGTTCTTCTGTTGTAAAAAAGTAGGCATCTCAGCAAGGGTCATTTTTTTGTTTTCTACAAAGAACCTTCCTTCCCCAGATATATAAGCCAATTGATTCTTCGAAGGTGACCATTTCATCCAATCTTTAAAACCAAGCATCTTTCCTGCTTCTTGAAAGTCTTTTCCATCTGATGATATAACACACAATGAATTGCTATCCATCGCCCAAGAAGCCGTTGGGACCCCAAGAAAGCTAAGCCATTTTCCATCCGGGCTCCATTTAAAATAATTTGCACTTATCGCAAATAGATCATTTGGGTCAGTATGAACCGTATAAAAGCGCTTCATTCTTTCTGGTTTTAGATTTGCATTGACTGGGATTCTAAACAACTCAATCGGTCCCCAACCTGTAGGTAACAAATTCGATTGAGAAGACACGATGAACTCTTTCCCATTTGGAAACCATTCAAAGCTACTCACGCCTAACGATACATTTTCAAACCCTTGAGGTCGACCATCTTCTATTTTAGTTACATTTAATAAGCCCTGACTATTATAAGCTATTTGGTTCCTGATTGGTGACCACTTATAATCGGAAGTCTCCACTTTTATGTAAGGCTGATAACTTTCTTTTTTCGCTAAGTCATAAATGAATAGATCAGACTTGGACCATTGTTCGTCGCTATCAATATAAGCAATAAAGCGGCCATCGTAAGACCACTGTGGGGCATAGACATATTGTGAATGAGTCAGTTGTGTTTCTTGCTCCCCTTGTTTGACCCATAGTTGATTGTCTCGTACAAAAGCAGCGGTTAATGGTACTTCAGCGCTCGTACTTGTTGATTGAAGAAAGAAAATTAACATAAAAATAGACATCACTCGAAAGAACATAGAGTACCCTCCATTCTTTTCTTAAGATGTCCTTAAATGTTATTTATAATGAAATAATTGGTGGGTGAAGCGTAAATAGAACCTTTAAAGTAAAGAAAGAAACCTCTAACCTTCTTTTTTCCCACCTCCACGAAACGATAGCCGATGAAAAATATTGATATACACAAACAGCTCTTCTCCAGTTACCTTCCTCGAATCGGCATTGAGGGGAACATACATGGCGTGGTAGGTTTCCGGCACCCAGATGTAGTGATGGACATACTTTGTGAGAAAAAAGCCGCATGATTGCCAAAAGTGGATACGCCTTCTATTATCTGTTGTTTCCTCTGACTCTACTTCGATAATTAATTTCTGATACCCCTCAGCAACTGCTTTCTGTTGCAGATAATCAAATAAGTGTTTACCGAGCCCATAGCCTCTCACTTTTTCAGATACGGCTAAATAGTCGATAATCATCACCTTGTCAGATACTAGCTTTCCTGTGAGAGCCATCACAACCGCTACTGACTCGTTGTACCCTACATGAAGCTCGGCAATTCCTTGTGCAAACATATTTTTGATAATATGAACCGGTTTGGCCCCCTTATCTCCAAATGCCTCCAAAAAGAGGGGGCTTGCGTCTTGCCAAAGTTCATCGTCCCACGTACCAACAGTTTTAATTCTCATATGGATTTCTCCCATCTAACTAGCTACTTAATGATTCATTTTCCAAACAGCAAGGTTGTTCTCAAATTCTCTTTGCATTGCAATTTTATTTATATTTGATTTTGCCAATTTAATAATTTTGTTATCGTTCTCCCACTCAAATACCTCTGAGCAACTTCCTTCACCTATTTTTTGACCAATTTTCATAAAATACCTCCCGCTTTTATATAAGTAATAAAATTCGATAGATCGTTTTGAAAATCCTATGTTATTTGAAAGGCATATGTTACATAAAAATAGTTACAGCTGAGTAGATCAATAACAAACACATAATTAACCGAAATGACTTTTCATGTTTGGCGAAAAATCTTTTGAACAACGAGCCAAACCCTGACCATAAAAGTAATGCTAGCCATCCTAGAAAAATAGCTAAGGTTAAATAAAGCATTATGGATTGAAGAGAATCATTAATTGTATGATGATATTAATTATAAATAAAATTGAATTTATAAAATTTATTATCATTTTTTTCGATAGATAACTTTGGGAGAAACAAAATGGAAATACCATCTCCAGGTTAGGTCCAATAATAAGGGAATTTAGCTTAAAATATCCTAATGTCAAATTAATATTGACCAATGGTACCTGTGGTCAATACCAAATAGACTTATTAAGCGTACGGGTGGACATCGCATTCATGCTCACCCAGAAATCAAACTTGAAAAATGCATTCATTATTCTTTACTTGAGGAAGAAATCGTTCTTGTAAGTAGTCTGACGGGCCAGAACATTTTGATGAATATAAAGAAAATAACCACAACCATTTTTTCATCACAAATGAAGAGGGCTGCAGTTATCGCTTAATGTTTGAAAGACACCTATTAAAGCAGGGCATCCACAACTTTCAAACAATGGAGCTATGGAGTATAGAAGCAATGAAGCAGATTGTTATGAGTGGGATTGGATTTTCTGCCTTGCCTTACATTACAGTGAAAGAACATGTAGAGAATGGAAAGCTAAAAGTCCTAACACACTCTGAAAACTTTGAACCAATTTATTCTCATATGCTTATAAAAAAGAAAAAGTGGTTATCTCCAGCAGTAGAGGCTTTTACCGAGTTAGTATTAAAATCATTTAGTAAGACTGAAAAAGGAGTATATTAAACAGTTGAAGTTTGATTATCACCCATTATACTTATATCTCCTACAGCATCAATGTGAATTTTTTCTTCCTTTACAGTTTCATTTATTTGCATATGTTCTTCAATTTTTTCCTTATAAATTTCAACATCTTCAAAAATTATTGGATGTTTCGTTACCTCAATTCGCTCTTCACTTAGAGGAATACATTTCGTTTCGACTTCTTCATTCGGTGACCTTTTCTCTATGATCAGTTCTTCATAAGTTACTGGAACCAAAATTTGCTTTTCTACGGTATACGTTCTCTTATATACGTTCACCGTTGCGGTTTCAATAATTTTTTTATTTACCTCAAGCTCTTCCTTATGTAATTCTAGCGTCAATTCTTCATCATTGTTATGAGTTGAATTCTGCTTATCATGCAACTTAATTTGCCTCCCATAGAAAGATGGTGAAAACACCTTTTCATTGATCAATGAAAAGGTGTTTTTGTTTTTAGCTGTTATTTATATCTTCAAAACCTGTACCATCGGTAACAATATCTACACTTCCAGTTGTATTAACATGTGCATTTTCGTGTTTAAGGGTTTCTTGAACTTGCTGAGTTTCCTGAACTTGACGCTTAGAGGCGGAAATCTCCTCAGTAGTTACCGTGTACTTATTTACCTCAACTTTTTCTTCGGTAACAGGAATACGGATAGTCTCCTCGGAGATGATGGATTGATCACTTCGCTCATTATTTATTGGCGTTCTCTTAATAACAACTTCCTCATGCATTACTGGAACATCAATAGTTTTTTGTTCTTCAACAACATCTTTGGACAAGACTACTTCTCCTGCACCGACATTATTTTTTGTTATATCTAACTCTTCCTTATGAAGCTGTATTGTACCGCTTGATTGGTTATCTTGGTTTGTCAATTGAGTATCATTATCTTGATTGCTTGTTTTGTCATCCCCAAATAAGCCTAAAAAGTCGCCCATAAAAATCCCCCTTAGAAGTTGATTTAGTCAAGCTTTTTTATCATGTACCCTTAAGTTTTATTTATTCTTAATAAAATTAAGTAACAGAGCTTTTTGAGGTTATAAATGCGTATTTTGTTATAGTTTTTTTAATCTTGAATATCTGAGTCCTAAACGGAAAAAATATATTATTACTTCTTGCGGGAGATGTTACGAAATGGCATTAGAAAAAGGGCTCGCTCAATCAGAAAAAGCTTATAGCCAGTTTACAGAGATCAGTTCTTTATTTGCAAAAATAGTATCGGAAGAATTTTTCTTTACTTGGCAATGGTGGCTTGGAGTCGCCCTATTTATAATTCCATGGATTGTCTGGTTTTCTTTCAGGAAGAAGGATAGTACTGGACGTCTTCTATTAGGCGGTTTGATGACTATCATATTGTCATTAACAATAGACCTTGCTGCTTTATCTTTAGGACTTTGGTCGTATCCGATGGTAATCATCCCATTAGCACCTTTTCTATTTTTACCCTACCACTTCTCTTTAGCACCTGTTGCGGTGATGTTTGCACTACAAATAAAACCAAATATGAATCCCTTATTAAAGGGAGTTATTTTCTCATCCATTGCTGCTTTTGGAGGAATGAATCTCTTTGATGCTATTGATTTTTATAACCCTAAAAATTGGTCGACTTTGTATGATTTTATTATTTTTTTAACACTTTATTTTACAGCCTATCGGCTTACAAAGATTGAAAGCTATAATAAATTAGATAATGGATAAAATTTTTAGCATTTGGTATATCCTCAAGAAACATGAAAAAGACTAAATAAAAAAGAGGTTTTGGTCATGAAAATAATTCTATCCATTCAGTTGCTTTTTGGCTTATTCTTGTTTGGAGATTTTCCAATCCTTGGTACTAACCATGTAATACATGCTGAACACCAAGCACCTCCCTATGCTAAATGGGGGCAAGTAGCTATGAAGAAGACAAAAGAAAAATATCCCCAAGCTAATATTATTGATTATCTTCACATCGGCAGAGAAAAAGGCGCAAAATTCTCAACAGAAAAATTTAAACTTTGGTTAAAAACAGACAGTAAAGAATTTGGTGTGTTTGTTGATATCACTTTCGATAATAAAACCGAACAAATTAAAGATATTAAATATAGGGAAACAACTAGGTAATTTTTATTATTTGAAAGTATGTAACGGCCACTAAGCCCAACAAATAATTGTTGGGCTTTTTAGTATTTTTTTCTGTTTTACTCATAGTCAGAAGGGTCTATCATAAACACATAAATTAAATAGAATAACAGGCAAAGAGCAGTGGTTATAAATCCCCATCCGAGGGTGAGTTGGTCAATTAATAGATAGTTGTTGCACAATTGACTTGGCCACCAAATATAGAGAGCTCCCATCCCAAAGTATTTAATCATAAAAATGACAATTACCACATTCCTTCCAAAGGAGCTGAGTTTGCTCCAGCTGTCTCTTAGTGGAATTCCTGCTAGAAATGGCAAACTAATAAATTTAAATACTTCAACACTTTGTACGGTTAGTGCTTCGTCCATCGTTCGAGGGATCGTCCAATAGATAATTATAATCAAAAACAAGGTGATTCCAGGGATGCCATTGCTATTCCATTTTTCAAAGAAAAGCGGGAATCTTTGTTGAAAGAGTTTACCCATTAAGAAGCCAGCTATAACAAGGAAGGGCATTTGCATGTGCATATGTGTAATCATTATGGATTCTACTAAGTTAGCTACTGGAGGAATCATGAGAAAAATATATAACAACAAGCCATATATGAAGGATGTCATTTCTTATTCCCCTTTTCACTTTCAATCAAGGTGGCAATTTTATCAACAGCTTCCTCAATTTTTGTATAATCCATTACCTCACTTAATCTCCCTGTTTTATCCACTAAATAGAAGGCAGAATTATGGGTAAAGTTTCCGTTTCCATCTGGAATAACAATGACACCAAATCGCTTCAGCAACAAATCTAATTCGTTCTTATCAACGATTCTTGCCATTCTCCACGTGTCCCCATCACTACCAAAAGCCTTTCGATACGTTTCTAGTCTATCTGGGTCATCTCTAGTGGGATCAAAACTAATACTTAGAAATAAGATTTCGTTTCCTACATATTGAGGAAGTCTCTCATAAAGTTCTGCCATATTTTTTTCTAACTGAGGACAGACAGTTCCACAAGAGGTGTACAGAAAGGTAATTAATACATATTTATTATCGAATTCGGAAAGAGAATACGTTCGGCCTTTGCTGTCCTCCATTGTTACTTGTGGAAAGACAGGCTTTTCCTCCTTTAACTCATTTATTCTGGCAGTTTCTGCAGTAAATGCTTTAAATCCATCTGTTCCGATATAAAACAAAAGAAATCCAAACAAAATTACCACGATATATGAAATAGTAGTATGTCGGTTTTTTAGCATGGAGATCACTTCCATATCCTAAGCTGAGCATAAATAGATAGCCCACACCTTCGAGCTATCTATTTATCAAAATTGTTACCATGTTTTAAATGGTGGCGATCCTGGTGGAGCATTAACGATCATATCTGTTAACGGCAATACATAGGCCATAGCAACAACGATTAGCATGATAATTACCCAAACACCCCAACGCTCGGTTAAATATGGTGTTGGAGATTCTGCTGCTTCAACCTCGGCTATAGGGAACTCTGTTTCCCCTTTTGGAGCAAAGAACATCATATTAAATATGGCGTATACTTGAATGATGACAGCAATCAATAAAAACGTTGCGCCAATTCCAATCATCATCATATACGGGTCCCAAGCTTGGGCTGCAGCATGCTCGCCATATGTGGTATATGATGTTCTTCGTGGAGAGCCTAACAACCCAACAATATGCATTGAAGTAGCCATGATGACCATTCCAATGGTCCAAATAATGGTTTGTACCACTCCAATTCTATTCATCTGTGGAGTCAAAACACGTTTTGAAACGAAAGGAACTAACCAGTAGCTAATACCGAAAAATGTCATCACTACTGTCATTCCAAGAGTTAAATGAAAGTGACCTACGATCCACATCGTATTATGAACAACCTGATTTAATTGGTTCGTGCTCTGAACGATCCCTCCTGCTCCAGCAGGGGCGAACGCTGCCATGGCAATGAAAGGAGATAGAAAGCGCACATCACCCCAAGGCAGTTTCTTCAACCAGCCTAATACTCCTTTTCCACCTTTTCTTCTACCGGTCATTTCGAAAACTCTAAACATCGCATACGCCGTCATTAAAGAAGGAAAACCAATAGCCAAACTCATAAATACGTGCATGAATTTAATCGGGAGCGAAATGCCTGGGTCAATAATTTGATGGTGAAATCCACCGGTGATGTTCATAATAACCAAGGCAATTACCACTACACGTGTTAAATAATCATTAAATCGGGTGCCTCCAATAATCTTTGGCACAATTACATACCATGCAGAAACGGCTGTTAAATACCAAATATTTACCGCCGTATGACCAAAAGCCCAGAACAGTGTACGTGCCACCATTACATTAATCGTATCCACCCATCCCAGTGACCATGGAATTATCATAAAAAGTACTTCGACCGCAACAAACGCCGTTGCACCAACTAATAAAACAAATACACCTGTAGCAAAGAAAGCAAGAATAGGAAGATGCTGTCCTTTATGAGTCTTTCTCCAGTGGGAAACATTCACAAAAGCTCCTGCTGCTAGCATCCATACCCCAAGTACAATAAAAACGAGTCCAAAATAAAACATGGGGTGAGCTGCCATAGGTGGATAGAATGTATACATAACAGACGCTTCATTCATTAAAATAGGAATAACAACTAAGACAAAACCAAACATTTTCATCCAAAATCCAATCCAAGCCATTTTTCTCACTTTAGGAAGTAGTCCTCCTAATGTATGTGATAATCCTGCATAGAAATAGCCGATTGTAAAAAATGCCGAAAGCACCACTACCAGTAGTAGGCCATGCGCTGTAAGGATTTGATAATAATTTAGCCATACAGGTAGTTCCAACACACCCGCACGGTTCAGTCCTTGTAATAAACCGAGGAATCCGCCAAGTAGCAATGCGATAAAAGCAACCAAAAGATATGATTTCGTGATTCTTGCATCCTCTATATGAATTCCAAACACTTGATTGGCTTTGTTAAAAACCGTCACTTTTTCCTTTGATGGTATTACTGTTTCCAATGTACGTCCCCCCTTTTGATTATTTCACGCTAATGGTCATGCTCATCATTTGATGGCCAGCCCCACAATATTCGTTACATAACACTAAATACTCTCCTGGTTGATCAAAGGTTTGAGTAATTTTCTGTATATGCCCTGGCATAACCATTGCATTAATATTTGTGTTTGCTACCTCAAATCCATGTACCACATCCTTTGAAGTTAGAATGAAGTGAACCTTTGACCCAGCAGGAACT
Organism: Robertmurraya sp.; assembly: GCF_036676585.1. NCBI lineage: Bacteria > Bacillati > Bacillota > Bacilli > Caryophanales > Bacillaceae > Robertmurraya > Robertmurraya sp. The sequence continues at coordinate 12,527 of NZ_JAKFCQ010000179.1, read as the reverse complement.
TCAATCGCATTGGGTGTAAAGCTAAAAATTTGCAACGTCATGACCACTTCATATTCGTTCTCACCAATTTTCTTTATTCCTGGTTCATTAAAGGGTGCGGTTTGATCTACCCTCTGAGGATCAATCGTTTCCTGATGACTTGGTGGGCCCATCTCGAGAGCAAAGGTCTGATAACCTGTGATTAACATAAATATCATAATCATACCAAAACTTAGTGTCAGCCAAATTTTTTCATCCAGATGCATATCTCTTCCCCCCTATACTCGACTCATATAAAGTCCAAATAAAATAAAATAAGAAACAAGTATTACACCTGCAACCATTCCTACAGAAATCCATGTCCCAACCTTTGATGTTGAGAAATTACTCTCCATTTGATTATCAACATTGTTCTCGCTCATAGTGATTCCCCCTTAGTTTTCTTACTTCCATGATAATTTGAGAATGATAATCACTGTAGTGAACCAAATCACAGTTGTGAAAAAAATCTTTAACAACTTTTGCTCATGTAAATAAAAAAAAGGTGCCTCCTCTTTGGAAAGCAACCTTTCTTGGATTTATAGTATATATAATTTTCCATGAGAAAAAATAAGCCTAACTTTAAAAAGGAGTATATAAAATGCAGAAAATCATCGAGAATTTAGATTTTGGAGCAAAGGGCTTATGGTTTCCAGTAATCATAAGCATTTTATTAACCACAACAGCCCTTTTTATCCGTAAAAAAAATATTACTTGGAGGGAAATCTATATTACATTTGGAGTTGTAGGGTTTGCTACTTGGTTTAGCGACGGCATGATTGCTAGAGTCATTGATGCTTTTGATATTGGTCACCCAAAAAAGGCTGGCATTGGAGATATTCTCAGTTATACCTTTATACCAACCTCACTTTCAATTCTTTACTTAAATTACCTAACAAAGAATAATAAGTGGAAATTGACAATTGGTTTTACTTTTCTATCACTTCTAATAGAATTTGGGATGATCCATTCTGGATATATGAAATACAAAGGATGGCATTGGTCTATTTCCATTTTAGTTTTCCTTCTAACTTTCGGTTTTTTATTACCCAAGCATAAATTGATTATTAGGAATGATGGAAAGTAATGTATTTAACAACAAAAGGGACATTAATCTATAAACCCAGAGATGGTTAGCGAGGCTATAATCGTAGCGAACTCTCTTCATCAACTCCCAGGGTTTCTTCATTTCTTAGCTTTCTTACGTAAACGAAAGGAATGATTCCTGTAAGAATCATAACAATACATCCAACCACCAGCAGCCAATCTCCATGACCTACGTAAAAAAGTGGTTCAGTTTCTTTAAATAAGATCCACGAAAAAACTGCTAATATGGTAATAAATCCAACAATTGTCTGCTTGATGGCATATCCTATTTTAGACGGGGTATTTCTTCTTTTAAACCTTTTTCCAATTAAGGTAGCAATCGTTAATAGTAGAAAAGTAAACGCTAATGTCGACACAACGTATTGGATCATTACATACGGGATACTCATAGGATCCCCGTTCATATTGTTTACTACTCCGTTTAAAAGGAACAACCCAATGGTATTTTCCGTATATCGTCTCAGTTCACTTTTCTTTTTCTTCATAGTTCTCTCCTTTATGTAATATGGAAGTCCATTGCATACTTTTAATATTTTACAATATTTTATTTAACTGATTTGTAAATTAGTACAATAGGTTGTACTAATTAATTCAATAAAAAAGGGCATTAATCCTCCTAGATTAATTGCCCTTTTAGCTTAACTACAATGTCATATTTGAACTGAAGTTGTTAACACATATGTTCGTTTTTTTATTGAGATTGCAAATTATCTCTATCAACAGCTTTGGGTGGTAGTTCCATCCATCCTTTTTCAATCATAATTCTTGCAGCACTTTCTACAAATGTGGAAATTTTCATCAAAGATTTTGTATATAGTAGCCCTACGTCATGCCTTCCATTAACAGCTACTGAATTACCAAACGCTCTCATTTTCATTGAAAACATATCCATTTTGTGAAATAACATTAGCTTATCTGAAAAAGGAGAGAACGTAGATGTTGTGACTAAATGATCTAGGAAAGAAGGTGAAGGTAAATTTTCATTATGTAGCATTTTCATATAGTGCTCAATATTGGTTGTCGTCATGTCTCTACCTTTTTGAAACAGCTCGCGAATTTTTTCATCTTTTACTACTTGTGCAAATGCTGCAATCAAAGCCTTACTAGTTACATTATTTTCAATATTATCGTAAAAATGGGCAATTTCTAATGCGTGTAAAGGGCGTACATGTCCTAGGTAGCCGTTTAAAAAATCCTTATGAGCAAATTCAACTTTTTCAGGAACTGGGATTAATGGTGGCTTAATAATAAATCCTTTATTCATTAGTACTTCTTTGATTTGGTTCATAAGATCTATAGTTGATTTCAAAGAGTAAGTAAAAAACTCATTAACATCGTCTCTATAAACAAGTGGGATGGCAACATTGTAAATACTCATACCTGCTTTTGCAACATATTTCAAATAATGAACGTAAAATTCATCTTCAAATAATCTTGGGGTACCTAAATTTACGTCGTCTTTGCTAAACGCAATAGGGATTGGAAAATTTTCCTTCTCTAAAATCTCTTTACTTGTTTTCATAAATTCTTCACACATCTTTAGTGCATTCTCTAATAAGGCTTTAATTTCTTTGTCCTCAACGTGTTGAAGGTAATAGCTTAACATGCATTTTGACATGCTGTTACCAGAATACGTTGCCCAGAGTTTCCCCATTTCTGCAGACGTTAATTTTTCCTTCGAGCTTGTTTTAGTTGAGCCCAATTTAATCGGCTTTATAGTCTTCAAGGTAAAAGCTCCTTCACACACATTTTACTTTAGTTTTTTCTACCATTTGGATTTTATGCCTATATAAATGGAATATATCTGCGTGTCATTTTATAAAAAAAGAGCCTATCTCGATAAAAGACGGCTCAGGAGCAATTTTTACTTGCTGTACGTTTAGAAACCAATGGTCTACCGTTCTTCCAAATCACTTCTACATCCATAGTAAGGAAGTGAGACAATTTAGAGCTTGAAATCATTTCGTTTGTATCTCCTGCCGAAAAAACATATCCTTCTTTTAATAGCAATGTTTTATTAAAAATAGGCAAAATTTCTTCTACATGGTGAGTTACATAAACCATTGTTGGTGCATGTTCTCTTTTAGCAATTTCCTCAATTGTTTCTAAAAATTCTTCTCGCGCGATGAAGTCTAAGCCATTCGTAGGTTCATCCAGGATTAGTAGAGACGGATTTGCCATTAAAGAACGCGCGATAAGAACTCTTTGCTTTTCTCCTTGTGAGAGATTCTCATAGTTACGATTCGCATAATGGATGCAGCCAAGCTCTTTTAATAAAGTGATGGCTTTTTCTCTAACTTCATCTGTGGGTGTTTCGTAAAGACCAATGGAAGCATAAGCACCACTTAATACGACCTCAAAGGCATTATCCCCAGGATGGAATTTTTGTTGTAAAGAAGAAGATACAAACCCAATATGCTTTCGGAGTTCACCTCCAATAGGATCTTTCCCGAACTCTCTACCTAGCACGCTGACTTTCCCTTTTGTTGGAAAATAATAAGCATTTACTATATTTAGCAATGCGGTTTTTCCAGCACCATTTAACCCAAATAAAACCCAATTGTCCCCTTTATGAATGCTCCAATTAATATGCTGTAATATCCACTTCTCCCCTTTTATTAACGAAACATCTTCCATATGTAATACCATCTTGTTTCTCCCTTCACTCCCTCAGGTTACCGTTATATTATCACATTATTGCAAATTTTTATTAATTAAAAAATAGAGGGTTCTCATCCTAAGACTGAGAACCCTCTTGTTTGTGTTTCGTTCTACTCTCTATCTCTTCCTTTTTCAAAGAAGGATGGTTCCACTTGGTTGTTCTTCTCAATGAATTTATCCTTCACAGAGCCTTTGCCCTTCTTCGATACTTCGGATCCAACCGAAGCAAAGATGCTGTTAGCTAGTAGACGATAGCTATACTGCGTATGTGCTCTATATGCTAAGTCATTAGCAAACAAAGTAATGTTGGTGTCTTCAAGATTTTGAGTAAAGGCTAGTGTTTGACCCTTTGCCTCTTCGTGTCCTGGCCACCAGCCAGCAACATAGAAGTCATCACTGCTACTTACGGTTGCAAGTACCTCTGCCTCCTTAGGAACGGATGTAATCCATGCCCCATTGGTTGTATACAGAAGCTCATCGGCCTGATAGCCAGAAGTTAGTAGATGATCATTTACTTTTGCTTTTAACAGCCCTTCGTGTCCTGCACTTGTGTAATCCCACTCATAACCTGGTAGCAAACCGCTATTTTTCACAGCATTGAGCGCATAAACACCCATACCAACATACGATTTCCCTGCAAGACTGCTAGCATTAAAGGTACCACTATCACTTACAATTACATCTGCTTCCTCTTGGCTCACTAGTTCGAAACCTAATTCCTTCAACGAGAAGATTAATTGAGATGACCCCGTTACAGCCACTTTAGGAAGAGATAATTTTTCTGTTTTTACATTTTGCGTCGTTCCAACTGGTGAAGCTTCATAGTAAAAATCAGCATAACCAGCTAAATCTTTTGTACTCACAATATAATCGCCTTTATTCACTTTGCCCCTTGTTTCCACTGCTTTTTCAACGACTTTACCGTCTCTTAATAGCTCATTTACTAGTTTCACTGTGTCATTATTAGTGTTTGATAATACTTGCTTTGGTGTTTTACCAACCACTTCACCTGTTGGTAATGTAATATTTTCTACGTCTGTCGTTTTGTTTTCAAAAGCATTTGATACACGAACTTCATCAATATCAAACCCTCTTAAAGCCGGGAAGTTAACAACGATCGGATCGTACATGGCTCCCCAGTCAGATACATCGTCACCTTTATAAAGCATCGCATTAGCCAATCCACGTTTAGCTTGGTCCATAGGAACTACATATGTTCCTTTTGAATAAGTGACACCATTTACTTCTGTATTTGTTGTCGTTTGTTCGATCTTTACACCGTTACGAAGTAAATACTCTATCATTTTCGTTGCTTCAAGAGTATTTTTTTGCCCCGCCACATCAGCTGGTATTACATAATATTCTGGGAAGAAGTTTTCATTGTCTCCTCTTACACGACCAATAGATTCTCCGTCAGCATTAACAAAGTATTCATCAACGGCACGATTATCTTCCCCATTTACACCACGCTTAAAAATTTCAAGCTGGTTTTTGTAAAGTTCATCTTTGTTTTCAGTAACATAAAGCGTTGCACCAAGACCCGTACCATACATAGCATCATATCCATTTTGACTTAATGCTGGTGTTTCAATGGTGTGACCAAGTGAACCATGCAACATCGCATACATCGCTGTATAGGCTGGGGTCATATCATCCCAACCATCCCCATAATCTAAGGCTGGAATTTCATAAGAGTTATAAGCAGAATTACTAATCCCTGCTTTCCCCATCGCATGAGCTTGGTCAATCATATTGCTGTAAAGTAAATCATACTCAAAGTTCGGGTTATGTGGAGGAGTAGTTGGTTCAATTAAGAAGCCACTCACATATCCATGCATATCAAGGAAGGAAAGTGGAGTCCACTTCGCAATCTCTTGAGTGACTTCCTGTGTTTCGATTTGAGTTTGATAGTGATTATCACGGTTTAAGTCAAATCCATTAGCATTTGCTCTTGTGTTAAGTACTCTGCCATCAGGGTTATTCGTAAACATATATAGGAAGATGACATCATCAAGAACTTCATCCACATTCAATGTCACAGGTTTTTCCTGATCGTCATCAACCGTTTTAAAAGTGACTTCCTCTTCAAGAGCAAATTTCTTAAATAACTCAACTTGTGCATCCACACCCTCCACTTCATCAGGGTGAATATTATTAATCCACACGGGAACTTGATAATCTCCCATTGTTCCATTTTCAAGCTTTTCTAATAAACTTTCAGGATTTTCTAATGCGGTAGGTAAAGTTTCGTTCAAATACTTATCAACTGCGGCTTGATCTCTTGCTAAAATAACAAAATGCAGGTCCCGACCTTGTACAGTTTTACCAAGACTTTGGTACTCGAGATAACGGTCATTTGCCGCATTTGCTTCCTCGAATACTTGATCAATGGTTGGCTTTAATTCCTCATAGAAATGAAATTGATCATACACATTAAGTTTGACCGTTTTGGCTGCCTTTGTTTGGCTTGCAGGATTTATTAATGCTAGCTCATAGTCTCCAATAAATTGTTGATATTGCGTACGAATCGTACGGTTTGAGAGATTGTCTCTATTATAAAGAAGACCAAACTCTAATGTTGCTTTGATGGTTGTTGTGCCATCAACAAAATGTGGCTCTTCGATCACCTTAATAAAAGGTTCACCATTATAATTTGTCCCACTTGTCCACTTTTTCCATTCGGAGAGGCTCTTCCCTCCAAATTGAAACTCTAGTTGACTCAAATCAACATTATCCCCAAAATCCGCTTGTACCTCTACTGTTCTAGACTCTGTTAATGAGAATAAAGACCTACTAGTCTCTAACTCTATCACATCGTAGGCTTCGACTGTTTCAGTTGCTAAAACAGGAAATGCTGCCTGTGTGAATAGGGCTAGAACTAGTAAAAATCCTAGTAAAGCCGTAAATCGCTTCTTCATAAAATCATCCCTTCTATGTATATAATAGACTACCAAGTTAACGTAACAGAATATTCGGAAAACAAACAGGGAATTTAGTTCGATATACGAAGGGAATTCATCGACAAATTCCGCCATTCACCATGGATATATAGCTAACTACTAGTTCATAAGGCTCAACCTGCACATAAAAAAACCTCTTCCTATATTAGGAAGAGGTTCATATCAATCTATCTATCTACAATATACACACGTTCAGGACGGCCAACTGTCCCATAAGCTAAATCGGCTTCAATTTTTTCTACTGATACCAGATGCTCTAAGTAACGGCGAGCGGTTGTTCTACTAATACCAATTTCTTTTGCCACGCTCTCAGCCGTTAGTCCAACTCCTACTTTTCCTAGTACTTCTAGTACTTTTTCAAGGGTTAATGGGTCAATTCCCTTTGGTAAATACGTGCGATCATTGTTACTAGTTACTTCTACTTCTTTCCGTAGAAGACTGTCAACCTCTTGCTGTGTAATAAGCGTATTTTCTTTTCCTAATAATTGTAGTTTTTTATGGAAATCTTGATATCGTTGCAATGCTTGCTTAAAACGATCAAAGACGACAGGTTTAATCATATAATCGAACACGCCGATACTAATTGCCTCTTGGACTTTATCTAACTCTTTTGTAGCGGTAATCATGATCACATCTGTATGTTTTTCAAGCTGTTTCGTTTCTTTCAGTAAGTCCAATCCATTCATATCCGGAAAATAAACATCTAACAGGAGCAAATCTGGCTTCAAGATATCAATCAATGTTCTCGCCTCTAGATAACTAGCCGCAATCCCAACAACTTGAAACCCCTGTATTTGCTCAATATACCGCTGTTGTATCTCAGCAATTCTAAGATCATCTTCAACAATTAGCACTTCGATCTCACGGTTACCCATTGTTTACTCCCCCCTATTTTTCGGTATCGCTACAGTGAAAATCGTACCCTCCCCTGATTGTGTTGAAAAGGTAATAGTCCCACCAAGAGCTTCAATTTCCCTATGAACAAGACTTAGTCCGATACCCGCATTACTCTTTTTGTTCTTGGTTGAATACCCTTCGCGAAAAATCAAATCACTTTTGCTACTTTCGATTCCATTTCCGTTATCTTCGACTTCAATAATTAGATCTTTCCCGAGATCGGTTAGAAACAGGGTTACAATTTTTTCTTCTTTTTCACTGTCCCTTACTGCTTCAAAAGCATTGTTGACTAAGTTCCCGATAATCGTGACTAGCGAGTCTCGATTCATCTCATCAGGAATATCTTTAAAACTACTCTCTCTATCTACAAGGAAATTCACTTTCCATTCACTCGCCAAGCTTGTCTTTCCTAAGATAAATCCAGCAATTATGGGATCAGGAATTTCTTTCATCAGAAATTGAACAAACCCTTGAGCAACATCCACTTCATGAGAAATAAAATCAATTGCTTCTTTATATGACCCTAATTGGATTAATCCTAATAAAGTATAAAGACGGTTGGAGTACTCATGTGTTTGTGCTCGCAATCCCTCTGCATAAGCCTTTACATGTGATAATTCCTGCAGTAAATGTGCTAGCTCAGATTTATTCCTCAAACTGGCAACCGCTCCAATCACATTACCTTTCTTATTATGAATAGGAATTCGATTAGCCAAATAGACAGAACCAAAAATCATCATTTCCTGGTCATATTCAGCCATCCCTGTCCGAACCACACTCAGGAGCTTCGTGTTCTCTAAAACCTCTTCAATTCTCTTCCCCCTGAGTAAGACTTCATTTGGTACTCGTAAAATTTTATGAGCTGTTTCATTTACAACTGTGATCCTGCCATCTGTATCGATGGCAATAATTCCTTCATGAATCGATTCTAAAATGGCATGTTTCTCCTGATACATCCAGGCAATTTCTTTTGGTTCTAATCCAAACATGGCTTTTTTAATATTTAAAGAGATTAAAAGAGCCGCTAGTAGTCCCCCTATTAAAATCAGGAAGGTAACCACAAATATCTTTTTTTGTATTTTTGCCACCTTCATCTCTATATCCGTCTGGAGATACCCAACTGATACCACACCAATGACTTCTCCATTATGAAAAATAGGTGCTTTCCCCCTGAGTGAAGGTCCTAATGTCCCCGTTGACTCTGAGATAATCGATTCCCCTTTAAAAACTCGACTATTATCTCCCCCAACCATCTTCTGCCCTAAACGTATAGGATTAGGATGGGAATATCTGACCTCAGCTAAGTTCCCGATAACAATAAATTCCGCACCTACTTGATTTCGGATTTTTTCTGCAATGGGTTGAATAATAGCAGCCGGATCTTCTGTCTGAAAAGCTTCTTGTATTTCCGGTATATTTGCGACAGATTGGGCCACTGATAACGCTTTTAAACCAATTTCATTTTTCAGATTTGATTCCATGATTTGTTTAAAGGTGTACCCAAATAAGCCTCCAATCACAACTATGACAATAAAAATTCCGAGCATTAACTTTGTATGTAAACGCATCCAAACACCTCTATTCTCATTATATTAAAAAAACTCCTTATTAAAAGGAGTTTTCGAACTATTTCAAATAATTTATCCTTCCACGTTAATAATGACTTCTTTCCCTCTTCTTTTCATTAGGAAAGGAATGATTAGCCAAAGGAGTGTAATGAGTAGAAAAGCTAGGGAAATCGGTCTTGTCAAAAACACACTGAAATCTCCATTAGAAATTGTTAACGCTCTTCGTAGATTATTTTCAACCATCGGCCCTAACACCAACCCTAGTACTATTGGTGCGATAGGATAGTCATTCTTGTTTAAAAAGTACCCAAGAATTCCACATCCTAATAACAGCAATAAATCATATGTGGAAACTTGAACGGCATACACACCAAAGATGGAGATTGCGATAATAATAGGAATCAAGAATTGCTTAGGTGTTTGAATAATTTTCGCAAACACTTTTACCAATGGAAGATTTAATATTAATAACATGATATTCCCAATAAACATACTAGCAATTAGTCCCCAAGCAACCTGTGGATGGTCTTCAAATAATAACGGCCCTGGTTGGACGTTATACATCATCAGTGCACCCATTAATATCGCTGTGGTACCTGAACCTGGAATACCAAGCGTTAATAATGGGATCATTGCACCACCCGATGCTGCATTATTTGCAGACTCCGGCGCTGCAACCCCTGCAATGGATCCCGTACCGAATTTGGAAGGGTTCTTAGATATCTTTTTTTCCAAAATATAAGAAAAGAAGGAAGCGAGCGTCGCACCTGCACCTGGTAATATTCCTACAAAGAAGCCTAGTATCGAACCTCTAGCAATCGGTCCAGCTGATTCCTTGAATTCATCCTTGGAAGGCAGTAAATTATTGATTTTTGCAACATGTACCTCATCTTCTTCTTTTTCTAAGATTGTCTTGAAAACTTCACCTAGAGCGAACAAGCCAACAGCTATAGTTAAAAATTCAATTCCCTGATAGAGCCACGGAACATCAAACGTAAATCTAGCAATACCTGAGACACTATCAATACCAATTGTTCCAAGTAGTAACCCGCAAGTGGTCATAATCAATGCCTTTGTAACAGATTTTCCTGCTAAACCACTTACAGCACCTAGACCTAATAACATAAGAGAAAAATATTCTGCTGGTCCAAATTTCAGAGCAACAGCTGACAGTGGTTTGGCCAATGCAATAAGTGCTATAAGAGTGATGATACCAGCAACAAATGAACCGATCGCTGCTATCGATAACGCACTTCCTGCTCTCCCTTTTTTCGCCATTTGATAACCATCCAACGTCGTAACAACTGATGATGATTCCCCAGGTGTATTTAATAGAATCGATGTGGTCGAACCACCATACATCGCTCCATAATACACTCCAGCAAGCAGAATGATTGCACTTGTAGCTGCTTGCTCTGGAGGAAGTCCACCTGTAATGGATGCGGTAACTGGAATTAGCAGTGCTACCCCACTCATTGGACCAATTCCAGGCAGCACACCTACAGCTGTACCTATTAACACTCCAACAAAAGCAAATGCGAGATTATACCAGATTAGTGCCGTTCCGAAACCTTGAATTAAATAGTCAAGTGTGTCCATGCTTCCCTTCTCCTCTCTACACCCCTTTCATAGCTAAAACCAAATTGGCCAGCCAGGAAGAGTTCCTTTTAACACTTGTACATATAAAAAATACACAATTCCTGAAAAACAAGCAGATATGATGAGAGACTTCACCCATTTTGTACGTTCCATTGTCTGAAAGCATACAAATAAAAAGATAAAAGTCGTAATGACGTACCCAATTGTTTCTAATGTCAAAATATAAAAAAGCGTAGCAACAAAGATGATAAGAAATGGCTTGTATTGCAGCTTCTCCTTTTCACCGTGATTGCTCCTCGTCACAAAAGTTTCGTAAAATAAACGAATACTTAAAAGGACAAGTAAGGCACCGAGAATGGAAGGAAAAATATCAGGCCCTACAGAGCTTCCATATGAAGTGCTAGCGAGATTTCGACTCCCGATAATAAACAGAACTCCAATTGCTAGAAAAAGTACAGAAGCGATACGATCGAACTTAATATCCATTGGTACTCCCCTTTCAAAAAGCATAAGGGGAGAAGGAAGCCTCCTCCCCAAGCTTATCTATTTCTCCATACCTAACGCTGTTAATAATTGCTGAACCTGTGTTTCCTGCTCCTCTAAGAACTTTGTGAATTCGGAACTGTTTTTGTATTCCATTTCCCAGCCTTGTGTTTCTACTTCCTTTTTCCATTCTGGAGAATTGACAAGCTTTTCTAAGGACGACTCCCAATATTCTTTCGCTTCATCTGACATTTTTTCAGGACCAAATACCCCACGCCAAATGGTAAACTCAGCTTCTACACCTTGTTCAATCGCTGTTGGTACATCCTTGAAGTCACCACCAATACGCTCGGTTGAAGTAACAGCTAACACTCGTACATCACCTGATTTTAAAAATTCCTTCACACTAGAAGCATCCGTTCCAATTACATCTGCATTTCCACCAAGTAATGCCGTGATCGCTTCTCCCCCGCCATCATAGGACACGTACTTCACTTTTGTCGGATCCACACCATATTTATAAGCGGGAAGAATAGAAATTAAGTGATCCATAGATCCTGGTGCAGAACCGCCTGCAAATGTTAGTTTACTAGGATCCTTCTTTACTTCTTCCAAAACGGACTTTAAGTCGGTAAACTTGGAATCTGCTTTTACAACAATCGCTCCATAATCCTTCGTTAACTGTGCGAGAGGAGTTGTATTTTTGTACCCGAATGGACTATTTCCTTCTTTTTTTAAATTATTAATGATAATCGGTGGAGAATTAACAAACAGCATGTCATTATTTTCTACTTGTTGGGTCGCATATTCAGCCATAAAAACAGCTCCGCCACCACCCGGTTTATTTTCTACCGTTAACGGTTGTTCCACAATCTTTGTCTCTGCTAACACCTTTGTCAACGAGCGGGCCGTTAAGTCCCAACCACCACCTGCTCCTGAGGGTGCTACCACTGAAATAGCTTTTGTAGGGTACCCTGTACTTTTTTCCTTCTTATCAGATCCTGCTGTTTGTTCACCACTACTGCAGGCACCTAGACTGAGAGCCAATACTCCTGCACAAAAACAAGCTGATATTTTTTTAATAGAAAACATTTTTGAATCCCCCTTTGTAAGCGTTTTCTTAATTTTACAAAACTTTTGAACATTTTTTGAATTATACATTTAAACAACATTAAAAACTTATTAATCATTTTGTTCATATTGTTCACGAGGAAAAACAACACAAAAAAACCAG
>NZ_JAKFCQ010000178.1:0-7102 GCF_036676585.1 Robertmurraya sp. | reverse complement strand
CTCACGGGTACCTAACTCACACTTTGGTTACCGCAAAGTTCTTTTTTCCGTACTCACGGGTACCTAACTCACACTTTGATTACCGCTACGCTCTTTTTTCTGTACTCACGGGTACCTAACTCACACTTTGGTTACCGCTACGCTCTTTTTTCCGTACTCACGGGTACCTAACTCACACTTTGATTACCGCTACGCTCTTTTTTCCGTACTCACGGGTACCTAACTCACACTTTGGTTACCGCAAAGTTCTTTTTTCCGTACTCACGGGTACCTAACTCCATTTCGGTACCCGCTTCGCTCATTTTTAAGCTTCTAGAGGAACCAAACTACCATTTTTCCCAAATTTTCACCCCGTATGCTCCCCGGCATCTTTCACCATAATAGACACGTACGGTATTTAGCTGTACAAATCCGAAAGTGGGGGTTGAGACGGATGATAACACAACAACAGCAAAACAACATGCAAACTGCTTCTATGAATAATATGATGGCTTCACCGAATATGGCAAGAGCCGTGAACCACGGGGCACATGAGATTCTTGATGTGCATATAGTGATTTCGGGAATTCTTGGTACGATTGATCAGTATTTAATGTTCGAGCAACAGATTAAGGATCCCGAGTTAAAGGATATTGTCGTTCGCCAACGTCAATTTATTACGGATCAATATAATGTGTTGGTCGAGTGTTTTAAAACTGGACAAGATCCAAGTCACCCAACTTCTAGCTATATGATGAAGCAATCAAATGATGTTGTTTATGGTATTAAACCCTCCCAACCGACTAAACCAAAGCAGTCTGCAGCTGAAATTGACGATAAGTGTTTGTCTTCTCTCATGCTTGGCTGCATGAAGTCATCTGCTCAAACGATGACGATGGCTGCTGGTGAAGCTACGAATCCGATTGTTCGACGCGTGCTACAGGATAGTATCCCTAACTATTTGGAAATGGCGTACGAAATCTTCTTATATCAAAACAAAAAGGAATTTTATCAAGTTCCTCAGCTGAGAGAAGAAGACACGCAACAGCTGCTTAATTCGTTCGCTACATCAGGTGGTTCCCAAGGTATCCAAGGAACACAGGGACTGCAAAATACGCAAAGCAACCAGCAAAACCGCATCCTTCAATAACACACTAAAAGGGGCTCCATCCCTCGGAGCCCCCACCTACATACTATTTCTCATAACCACCAGGATTGTTCTGATGCCAATTCCATGCGGTTTCAATAATGGTTTCTAATTGGTTATACTTTGGCTGCCAGCCTAATGTTTGCTGGGCTTTTTCTGATGATGCAATTAATACAGCTGGATCTCCCGCTCGACGTGGACTAACTACAGCTGGAATTTCATGCTTTGTAACTGTTCTTGCTGTTTCGATTACCTCTTTTACCGAAAAGCCTCGGCCATTTCCTAAGTTGAACACATCACTTACTTCATTTTTACGCAAATATTCTAAAGCTAGCCAGTGAGCGTTAGCAAGGTCCATGACATGAATATAATCACGGATACATGTTCCGTCCTCCGTCGGATAATCATCACCATAGATACCAATATGCTCTCTCTGCTCTAATGCTACCTGCAAAATAATTGGGATCAAATGAGTTTCAGGTGTGTGGTCCTCTCCAATAATTCCGTCCGGGTGAGCACCAGCTGCATTAAAATAACGCAGTGAAATCGACTTTAAGCCGTAAGCCCCATCACACCAACGGAACATTTTTTCCATAGCAAGCTTTGTTTCTCCATATGGATTCGTTGGAGACGTTTCTGACTCCTCTGAAATCGGGACCTCTTTCGGCTCCCCATATGTTGCGGCTGTTGATGAAAACACAATTTTTTTCACATTATGCTCCACCATAACAGAGACCAATGAGTGTGAAGCAATAAGATTATTTTCGTAATACATGAGCGGCTTCTCTACACTTTCTCCTACTAGAGAACTCGCCGCAAAATGAATCACCGCTTCAATAGAGTGCTTTGAAAACACTTCACTTAATGCTTTCGGATTGCGTAAATCCGCTTGATAGTAAGTTGCGCCCTTTACCGCTGGGAGATGACCGGTTTGTAAATTGTCTACAACCACTACTTCTTCTCCATGATTCAAAAGCTCTACCACTGTGTGGCTACCAATATAGCCGGCTCCACCTGTTACTAAAATTGCCATTCATAGTCCCCCAACATGTTAATAAATTAATTGTAAAAAATCTTCTTTTGTCACATTACCAAAATAATGTTTAATATTTACATCGTCCAACGCTAATTGTATCACAGCTTTATCGTAACGAATTCCCGTTAGCTTTTCTTCTATATCGGTGACATCTCCAACTCCAAAGAAATCACCATAAATTTTGCAGCTTTCAATAACCCCTTTATTCACTTCTAACCTGACATCAATATGCCCTACTGGGAATCGGTGCGAATGCTGGAGATTAAACTTGGGGGACTTCCCGTAATTCCAATCCCAATTTTGATATCGTTCTTTTGAAAGCTCGTGTATATTCTTCCAGTCTTCTTCTGATAACACATACTCATTTACATTCTCTGTACCACCAAAGATCTTCTCTAGAAGCAAGGAACGAAACTCTTCCATTGAAACCTTTTCTGATAAAAACTCAGAAATATTAGCGACTCTGCTTCGAATCGACTTGATTCCTTTTGACTCAATTTTATCCTTACGTACCTTTAATGCTGATACAACATGATCAATTTCTGAATCAAGCATAAGCGTTCCATGACTGAACATTCGTCCTTTTGTAGAAAACTGTGCATTCCCAGAAATCTTTCTACCTTCAACCACAATGTCGTTTCTCCCACTTAATTCTGCCTGTACTCCTAGTTCATGCAAAGCTTCAACGACCGGATCCGTAAACTTTTTAAAATTATGAAAGCTTTCTCCATCGTCCTTGGTAATAAAGCTAAAATTCAAATTTCCTAAGTCATGGTAAACAGCACCACCACCTGAAAGCCTACGGACTACATGAATCCCGTTTTCCTCTACGTAGTCCGTATTTATTTCTTCAATCGTATTTTGATTTTTGCCAATGATAATAGATGGTTCATTTATGTAGAAAAGTAGATACGTTTCATCTATGTTTAAATTTTTCAGGCAATATTCTTCAATTGCTAAATTTACTCTTGGATCTGTGATCCCTTTATTATCAATAAATAACATACTTCTCTCTCCTTATAATTCAATCACTTGTCCGGTGTGGGCCAAGCCTGTTGGGCCATTATAATGTTGCTTTGCTTCGTCTACTAACTGCTGTAGTTCTCCATAGTGTGGAAGATGGGTTAACACGAGCTGCTTAACATTTGCCCTAGCTGCAAGCTTTCCAGCATCAAAGCTGTTCATATGCCCGGCTCCACTACCGTCCTGATTTCCATAGAAATTACATTCACATAATAGAACGTCAGCTCCCTCACTAAATGAAACAAACTCCTCAATAAACGAAGTATCTGCTGTGTATACAATAGCTTTGCCATCAGCCTCAAATCGCATCGCATAGCAAGGAACCGGATGCTTTGTTAATAAAAATCGAATAACAAATGGACCTACTTTCAATTCAGCATTCGGATCATATGCAATCCCTTTTGTTATGGTTTTGTACGTTAACTTAGAAAATTCATATGAATCGCCATCATGTGCATAAATCGGTAATGTATTCATCTGACTCCCTAAAAACCCTTGAATCAATCGAGCATGTTGTAAGGCGCCAATGTCTGCGATATGATCGGCATGATAATGAGATAATACAACCGCATCTAGTTCTTCAGGCTGGTAATAATTTTGTAACTTAGACAAAACCGCGCTTCCACAATCAACCAATAATTGAAAACCGTTATGTTCTAACACATAGCCTGTGCTAGCTTCATTTGCTTTTGGATAACCACCCCAAAAACCTATCGTTGTGAGCTTCATTGAACGATTCCCTCCGCTTTTTATTATATCTATCGTTTATTATAGCTTTTTTATATA
This sequence comes from Robertmurraya sp., assembly GCF_036676585.1. Taxonomy (NCBI): domain Bacteria; kingdom Bacillati; phylum Bacillota; class Bacilli; order Caryophanales; family Bacillaceae; genus Robertmurraya; species Robertmurraya sp. Next base: position 3,131 of record NZ_JAKFCQ010000178.1, on the reverse strand, counting down.
TTTATGAAAAATAGGTAAAACAATGATTGACACATCCAAACTGTTATAATACAATTTAATTAATAATTAATCTGTTTCAAACACCATGATAGGGGGAACTTATATGTTTGAGAGCATTGTTGAATTTTTCAGAAACTTACCACCGAAGGAATGTGTTCAATGTGGGAATAAAATTGAAGAACAACATGAATGCTATGGCAATAAGTGCGAGCATTGCATGGATGTAACAAACATATAGATTCATAGTTTACAATAAAGGCCCCAGTCAACTGACTGGGGCTATTTTTTATTCTGCCATTACACGAAACTGGCGCTTATGCATTTTTGAAAAATAAAGAATGGTACCAATCGCACATACAACAGCAAACGATAATAGGATATATGCGTTATGCCACATGAATGAGTAATCACCACTTGAAATAACCGCTTTAAATCCTTGAACCGAATAAGTCATTGGCAATAATGAATTAAAAGGCTGTAATGCGCTAGGAATAAGCTCCAATGGAAATGTTCCTGCACTTGTTGTTAATTGCAAAATGAGAACGATAATGGCGACAAAACGACCTGGATCTCCAAGTGTTGTGACCAATAATTGAATTAATGCCACAAACGTAATACTAGTGATAATGGTGAATAGATAAAAGTAAACGGTACTTTCAACCTGTAATCCTAGACCTAGTAATAACACGGTGGCTGCTACAATCCCCTGTAATACACCAACTATACCAATAATAGAAAATTTGCTTATGAACCAGTTCATTCCACTCTTAGGAATAGATGCTGGCTCCTTTAAAGGAAACACAATTGATAGAAGTAAAGCTCCTACGAACAATCCTAATGACAGGAAGTATGGAGCGAACCCTGTACCGTAGTTTGATACTTCATTCACTTTCTTTTCCTTCACTTCGACTGGCTGTGCCATCATATCAAATGTTTTATCCGTAGCATCAACGCTGGATGCTTTGTCTGCTCCTTCAACTAGCTTAGTAGACAGTTCATTGCTACCGTCAAGTAGCTTATTGTTTCCATCGACAATTTTATCGCTACCCTCTTGTAACTGACTGGCACTTGATGCAATGGTTTTAGATGCCTCCGATAGCTCTGTAACCCCGGAAACTAACCCATTTGTACCATCACTAATCTTTTTGGCACCATTTGAGGCTTCAGTAAGCTTTTGTTGAAATAATTCCATGCCAGACTCGAACGTCGTTTGGCCCTCAGAAAGTTCTGAAGATCCTGTTACTAAAGCATTCGTACCTTCTTCTAATTGATGTAATCCACCTTGAAGTTCTTTTTGTCCTGCTAGTAAGGATCCCATGCCATTTTCAAGATTGCTTGCACCCACGGACAAAAGAGCCGATTTTTCTGCTAGTATTTGGGTGTTTGTATCTAAAGAGGCGAGTGTTTGTTCAAGAACAGCTCTCTCCTGGCCTTCAGGCATTTGTAAGATCACCGCTTGTAAGGATTGAGTGAGTGCCTTTACGCCACCATTAACCGCCTCGGCACCCTTTTTCCATTCAGCAAGTGAGGTTTCAAGTGTTGCTGCCCCTTTCATTAACTCACTTGTTCCACCGATTAACGCCGGAACCTTATCATTCACAGTTTCTAACCCTGTGTTTACATCTGTAATTCCTTCATTTAAACTGCCTAGTCCCGATTGAATTCTCTTTGAGGCTGTAACAAGCTCGGTTTGGCCATTGGTTAATTGTCCTAAACCTGCTGATAAATCGGACGCACCTTTATTAATGGCAATTGTACCGTTTGTGGCACTTGTCATACCTTCCGAAAACTTCTCTGTTCCATTTGAAAATTGGGTCAGCTTTTCATGAAAGTTTGAAGTCCCTGCCAAAAGATCAGCTGTTCCAGTGCTCAAATCATTCGCACCTTCACTTGCTTTCGTCATTCCATCCGCAAGTTCTCCAACTTTGTCAAACATACTTTCCGCATATGTTTCTGTTACTTTTACTGAAAGAGACGCTTTAATCTTTTCAATTGCTGTACCACCAATTTGTGCAGCTAAGAAGTTATATCCTTCATTTGGTATATACGTAAGTGAAAGCTTCTCTGGGTTTTCATCTAAAAGTGTCGTTGCATTTTTAGAAAAATTATCAGGTATCTCGACGATCATATAATATTTTTGGTTTTCTAGGTCATCGTTTGCCACTGTACGATCAACAAACTCAAAATGAAAATCTTGACTTTCCTTTAACTTGTCGACTAAGTCGTCACCTAGATGAAGTTCTTTTCCTTCATAAGTTGCACCATCATCTTCATTTACAATCGCTACTGGAAGGTCCTTCAAGTGATCATATGGATCCCAAAATGCCCATAAAAACATCCCACTATATAGAATAGGAATAAAAAGTACGGCGATAAGTGGGATCAATAGTTTCCGATTTCGAAACACCGCTGTGATCTCTTCTTTTAGAAGATTATTTTTCAATTGTTATTCTCCCCTTTATCTTCATATTGACTAAAATGTTCATTTGGTCATTTTATAACAAAAAAGAAGGGCTTATTTGGCTAAACCCTTAAATATATATTGTTCGAATAGCTTGGCTATCTCGTCTTTTTCAAGTGGTGGATTATTTTTTTCCCAATCGAAAATTAAAGCAATATAAAGCTTCAGCATAACAAACGCCGTTACCTTTGGGTCACAAGATTGTATACTTCCTGTTTCAATGGCTTTGGCGACTCGTTCTTCAATATTTCTCAATATATTATTTTCCATCCGATTAATCACATCTACTACTGCAGGTGTACCAATTTCTCTTGCCTCCTGAAAAAGTTTAATTGAAAGCTGGTGGCTCATCCGAAATTCAAGAATTTGATACAATGCCTGATGCAGCTTTTCATGAAATGGTAAATCTCCTAAAAATGCCTCATCTGCTGTTACTTTTAGCTCCTTAATCAAGCTAGATATAATCTCATCAAACAGCTCTTCCTTGTTTTTAAAAAAGGTATAGATCGTTCCTTTTCCAACATTTGCAATTTTTGCAACTTGGTCTATGGTCGTCGCTTTATAGCCAAACTGCGAAAAAGACTTTGTCGCAGCATCAACAATTAGCTTTTTTCGATCAATCCCCATATCTTCACCTCGATAACTGACCAAATGAACAAAATGGTCATTT
>NZ_JAKFCQ010000177.1:0-2279 GCF_036676585.1 Robertmurraya sp. | reverse complement strand
TTTTCTTATTCATGCACTTTGAACGTATTTACCATTGCTTGAAGATCTTCAGCCATTTTAGCTAATGAATGAGCGGAAGCGGTGATTTCTTCCATTGAAGCAAGCTGTTCCTCAGCACCTGCAGCCACAGTCTGAGAACCTGATGAAGATTCTTCCGTTTTCATTGAGATATCAAAAATACCCATGGCAACCTGCTCCACGCTTGAAGATAACTGCTTAACTGCAGCAGATACTTCAACGGATTGTCTTGATACATCCGAAGCAGAATGAAGAATTTTCTCAAATGATTTACCGGTATCATTAATTAGTACAAGACCAGTTTGTACTTCTGTTGTACATTTATCCATTGATACAACTGCATTAGCAGTACTGCTTTGAATATCATGTATCAAGTGTGTAATTTGTTCAGCCGAACGTCGAGATTCCTCAGCTAATTTTCTTACTTCATCAGCCACCACTGCGAATCCTTTTCCATGTTCCCCAGCTCTTGCTGCTTCAATTGCTGCATTTAAAGCAAGTAAGTTTGTTTGTTCTGATATACCAGAGATAACTGCTAGGATTTTTTCAATCTCGGAAGATCGGTCTCCTAAGTCCTTAATAATACTAGATGATGTTTGGACTGTTTCATTAATGGATCCCATTTGGTCAATGGTTTTTTTAAGTGCGATATTTCCTTTTTCTGATTCTTCGGTTGTTACATTTGAATGATTAGAAACTTGCGTAATCGAATCCGCGATATTTGTAATGCCAATTGCCATTTGTTGTGTAGAAATGGATACAACTTCTGTACCCTTTACAGATGCTTCGCCGTTAGCTGCCATAATAGAACTAGCTTCAGCAATTTGTTCTGCGGCTTTATTTGTTTCTTCAGCACTAGCCATTAGCTGCTCAGAAGAGGCAGCAACTTGGTCTGAAGATTCACGAACCATCATAATTAGTGATTTAATTTGGGTAATCATTTCATTAAATGATTTTGAGAGAGACCCGATTTCATCCTTAGACTCATAGTCACTATAAACGGTTAAGTCCCCATTTTTTGCTTTTTGCATTAGGTATTCCGTTTGCTTAAGCGGGCCGTAAATCGATCTTGAAATGATCCAGCTTGTAGCAACAAATAGAATGATTGAAAGGACAATGATGCTTATCATTACTATTGATGAGTTTCGATTGCTTATTTGGTTTTCGTCATTTGCTTCTTTTGCATATTTTCCATTGATTTCAATCAACTTTGTATATAATTGATCTAATTCATTTAGAAGGGGATCTGTTTCTTGAACATATACTTCGTAAGCTTCAGTGTTTTTATTTTTCAGAGCAAGTTCGAGTGTTTTTTCTTTTGAAACTTGGAATCTTTCAACTACTTCCTTGATACTATCAAACACTTCTTGTTCTTCTTGCCCCGAACTTTTATAGGCTTCTCTAATTTCTTGGTTCATTTCTAGTCTAGCTTCTAATTCTTCTAAAAGCTCCTTATTACGAGTAGTATCTCTATTAACCATTAATTCTACTAGAGCCGTCTGTACATATTGTGCATTGCTTTTTAGTAAGCTGGCAGCTTGAATTGGTTCGAGATTGTCCTTATACATACCTGTTAGTTTATTTCCTGTCATTGTTTGCTGAGTAAGACCGGAAATTCCAACTATTAAAAGGCTTACAAGAGTGATTACAGATAATAAAAGCATTTTTTGTACAATTTTTAAATTCTTAATCCATTTCATCGACGGTTGCTCCTTTTGTAGTTTAATATTTTTTCGATGAATTATACGTTCTCATTTGTTATCGGCATTTAGTCGGAATTAGTTAATACTTTTAGACTAGATCTTTTGACAAAATAGTTAACAAAATGAAAAAAGCCTCAGAAAACTGAGACTTTCGTTTTTATTTCTCTTCATTAAACCACAGTGGATCTTGGTTATCTTCTTCACCGTTGTAGTTTATTAATACTTCTTCTCCAGCTTTAATATCTTTGTAAGCATAAAAGTCAAAGGTATGATTTGGAAAGTTAATTTCATACGTTGCATTTGGCTCATATGAATGGTTGAACAGCATACCGTACCCAAGTAGGAGGGCGGAATGATTAATTCCATACTCGAAAGCGTAATCCGCGAGAAGCGTTTTTTCGATATGTTCGTGCTGGTCATTCGGATAAGGGATAACAGGTGCTTCATGGATTAGTTCACCTTTTTTAATATCTCTTGTTGCAAATACGCCTCTATTGAGTTCTCCATCACTTAATGTAGAAGTTCTTATCTCAATCACAGTTGTCACCTTCGCCTTCG
>NZ_JAKFCQ010000176.1:0-2930 GCF_036676585.1 Robertmurraya sp. | reverse complement strand
CAACGAAGCGATTGTCATCCCGAATGAGGCCATTCGCTTACGAATTCTAGCAAACAGTGATTTAGAGGTAGACCAAGAGCTCAAGCGCGAAGTTCGAGATGAAGTAAACGCAGCGATCACAGAGTGGGTAGCAGAGTTAACTTCCGTAGAAGCAGCGCGTGACTTAATTCAATCTCGCTTACCAGAAATCAAGGCAATTGCAGAAGAAGTACTAGAAAAGAATGGATCGAACCAAAGCGTAAAAACAGATTTCGGAAAAGTAGAGTTTCCAACGAAGTTATATGGTGAGTTCTTGTATCCAGCTGGTGAGTACGAAGCAGTACTGATTACGTTAGGAGCAGGAGAAGGAGCGAACTGGTGGTGTGTGTTGTTCCCGCCTTTATGCTTCCTAGACTTCTCTAATTCCGTAGCCGTAAAAGAAGGCGTTGACGAACAAGAAGAGAAAGAAGCAAAAGTAGAAGAAGAAAAAGCCGAAACTCAAGAAGCGAAAGAGCCAGTGTTCGTAGAGGAAAAGAAGGATGAACAAGAAGTTGAAGTGAAGTTTTTCCTTGTAGAACTTTGGGATAAGATCTTTTCATAAGAAAATGTGGCGCAACCGTTGTGGTTGTGCTTTTTTTAAAGGAAAGTTAATGCATATTTTGAGAATTTCGGGATTTTTAGCTATATCTTTGAAGGTTTACTTGCGATTCTAGGATTTTATTTGCTATTTTAAAAATTTACTTGCGATTCTAGGATTTTATTTGCTATTTTAAAAATTTACTTGCGATTCTAGAAATATATTTGCTATTCCGAAAGTTTATTTGCGATTGCTTATATTTACTTGCTATCCTGAGAACTTACTTGCGATTCTAAGGTCTTATTTGCGTTTCTTTTTTCCGCCTCAAAAAATTATCCCCAAATCTAGTTCTACTTTCTCTACCTTTTCATATTCATAGAGTAACAAGAAAAAAATAGAGGTGATTTGGGTGGAAACGATGGTTCGTTGTGCACAAGTAGAGGATATAAGGAAACTAGTAAACTTTTTAGAAAAGGCAAACTTGGGGACCGATGGAGTAGAAGAAGCTGTGGATTATTTTCTTCTATTAGAAGATGAAGCTGGAAATATTCAAGCAACACTTGGAATTGAACCACATGGCCCTGTCGGATTGCTACGATCTTTAGCCATCACTTCGCGTGCGAGTGAAAAGGAATTGCTGTTAATTTTTGAACAAATGTTATTATTAGCAAAGGAAAAGCAGATGCAATCACTATATTTAGCCACAAACAAAAAGGGATCTGTCCAATTTTTCGAGATGATGGGTTTTCAACAGGTAGAAAAGGAAGCGTTACACGAAAAAATATTCGCCTCCGCTCACGTCCAACATATCTTAACTGTGGATAACTCAATGTTCATGGAATTAAAACTGGATTAATCCACAAAGTTACCCACAAAATAGCAAATGTTATACACAATTTGTGGATAAAACTTGAGTTATACACCATCTTCTTTTATACTTTCTTACGTATTACAAGAAAAATAGGGAGAAATACTCAAGGTGGAAAACATACAAACAAAGCTATGGACAGTGGATAAAAATGTGGATAATCCAAAAAACTATCCACAAATTGCACAGGCTGCATCACTTTTAAGAGAAAATGAAGTGGTCGCATTTCCTACTGAGACGGTATATGGACTCGGAGGAAATGCCCATTCGGATAAAGCGATTCACAAAATATATGAAGCGAAGGGTCGCCCGAGCGATAATCCACTGATTATTCACATTGCTGACAGGGACCAACTGAATGAATTTGTTGCTCACATACCAGACAAGGCCAACAAGCTAATGAATGCGTTTTGGCCTGGCCCGCTTACGATCATCTTTGAAAAAAAGACCTCTGAATTGTCACAGCTAGCAACAGCAGGTTTATCCACAGTGGCAGTAAGAATGCCCAATCATCCCGTTGCTCTAGCGGTGATCAAAGAAGCGGGAGTTCCGATTGCAGCGCCAAGCGCGAACAGTTCAGGAAAACCTAGTCCGACGAAAGCATCACATGTGCTAGAGGATTTGAATGGGAAAATCGCTGGCATTGTGGACGGCGGAGCAACAGGAGTTGGAGTGGAATCAACCGTCATTGATTGCACAGAAGAGATTCCGATTATTTTACGGCCGGGTGGAGTGACAAGGGACGAGCTTGAGCGAGTAGTAGGTGAGGTTCTAGTGGACCCAGCTCTAAAGGATCAAAACGAAGCGCCAAAATCTCCTGGCATGAAGTATCGTCATTATGCACCCAAATCTCCTCTTTTTTTAGTAAAAGGAGACCGGGACAAGCTTCAGCAACTTATTGAAAAAGAAAGAAGTGAAGGTCGAAAGGTTGGCGTGTTAACGACCACAGAAAATGAGGGCTTTTACCAAGCGGATGAAGTGATTTTCTGCGGAACAAGAGAAAATCTTGCAACTGTAGCAAGCTCTTTATACGATGTGTTACGCTCGTTTGACCAAAGACACGTAGACATTATATTTAGTGAGATGTTTCCTTCCACCGGTGTGGGCGAAGCGATTATGAATCGATTGATGAAGGCGGCCGGAAACCAGATCATTGAATAAACGATTTTCTCATTCTAAACCCTTTTGGACATGCATATGCTGAATTAGCAAGTCCAAGGGGGCGAAAGTATGTCATCAATGGTTGGAGAAGTGATCACACTAATAATAATGGCATTTGCACTAGGAATGGATGCATTTTCAGTGGGCTTGGGAATGGGAATGTTCAGGCTCGGCCTTCGGCAAATTTTAAAAATTGGAATCACCATCGGGTTATTCCATATTTGGATGCCGTTATTAGGGATGATTGCAGGAAGATTTTTGTCCGAGCAGTTTGGTGCATTTGCTGCTTATTGCGGCGGAGGCCTTTTAATTGTATTAGGTTTGCAAATGCTTTGGTCATGCTTT
>NZ_JAKFCQ010000175.1:0-3107 GCF_036676585.1 Robertmurraya sp. | reverse complement strand
GCTGGTAATCCCGAAACAAGGAATAGAATCCCACCTAGCGCATCTGCAGATTGTGCAACGTTCGGTACATACCCTACACTTGCTAATACCCAAGTCGGAATAACACCACCAATGGTCATCGATGCTTTTAAACCAAGACCAATCGTCGTGTATACAATCGCTGGATAGCGTTTACCTGTGTTATATTCTGCATATTCAACCGCATCAGGAATAATGGACCATAAAATCCCCATTAAAATTCCGTATCCAAAGGACGCGACTCCCTTTGCAACCATCATCAGAGTAATGGCTGATGCAGGGATAAAGTAAAGTGCTAATGAACCAAGTGCTGCAATCGTCAACCCTAAAGCAACGGTATTTTTCTTTTTTATTTTTCGAACAAGCAATGGCACAAATGGAACAGCAATTACCGAAGGCAATACATTTAATAATGAAAATAACCCAATGAGATCGGTGCGTTCTGCGTTATAGGTCATATAATAAATACCTGAGGCTGAAGCAACCGTATTAAATCCATAGACTCCCAGGAATAAAAGAAACAAAATAATGCTTGGACGATTGGTCGTTAACTGAATGAAGATGTCTTTTACCTTGACAGGATCAAGATGTGAAGTTGATTCAATCCGTTCTTTAATGGTTGTATAACTGTAGATTAATATCGCTGCAGTTATAATCGATAAGAGAATAACGGTTATTTGATATCCTGTAGCCTGGTCCTCTTTCCCAAAATAAGCGGATAAAATCGGAATGAACAATGCAACCACCACTCCGCCACCCTGCGCGAACATCATGCGGATTGAGTTCAATTTGGTTCTTTCTTGTGGATCTGCTGTCATAACCGTTGTTAATGAAATGTATGGCTGGATAATGAATGTGAATAACATATTAAGTAAGTTATACGTTACATAGGCCCACACTAGCTTACCTGCATGACCCATATCTGGAACGGTATAAGTTAAAATCGCCATTAAAGCAAACGGGATAGCGCCCCATAATATATAAGGTCTATATTTACCTTTTTTAGGTTTCAACCGCTCCGTTATTGCCCCCATCATAGGATCGTTGATCATATCCCAAAATCTTGATAATAGGAACATTAATGATACTTCGACAGCTGTAAGTCCATAAACATCTGTGTAGTAAAAAGTAATAAACATAAGTACTGCCTGAAATACTAGGTTCATTGCAAAATCGACTAAGGAATACCCCATAATTTCTTTTCTATCTAACTTGTAAAAACCTGGTTTAGGACTTGTTTTAATATACCCCTTTGAATCTACTAATGTTTCCTCCGGTTTATAAACTGTTACGTTTTGTTCCATCGTTACCCCCCTTTTTTGTTTGAAGCAGCTTTCTTATTTTGAATTATAATGAATGCGCTTTCATAAAAATCGTGTTTTTTTTAGAAATAAGTGTTGTTTTTTCTACTTTTCAGAATTTGCTGAATTTAAAAGACAACATTATAATGGTATTAATAAGAGATTCAGTACGATTAGGGAGGTGTATTACCATGGCAAAAAAAATGGTTTTATATACGGAAGAAAAGATACAAGAATTATTAAATGAATCTGCTCCATTTCACAGCGATAATTTTGAAATCGTTTACAATTCTTGTTCCTACGAAAAACTTATCGATAAAATGATTGAATTGAAAGCCGATATAGTCATGTTCCAACTTAAAACGCCCATATATCATGCTCAAAACTTTTTTGCTGATTTGGCAGAGGCAAATATATCCCCCCTTCTTTTTGCATTTGAAACAATCTCAGATAATGAAATAACCTATTTTACTACTACCTATCAGGATTTGGACTTACTTGAAAGACTTAAAAACTTTTTTACCACTGCTCTTGAAAAAGATTATAATTGTTACTTTAGTTATATCGGAGAAAACTCAAGAACGAATTCCATCATGAGCTCTCGTTTGAAAAAGTTGGAAAAAACAGAATATATGAATGATATTTTGCGTGGAGTGACGAAACAGGAATTTTTATTTTATAAAAAACAAGCTTCTCTACAACTAAATGATAGTGGCTTCTTTTTATGTTTGTGGAATTTAGCGGAGATAGAGTATGTTGACCATGATTTAAACAAAAACATCTATTACTACGTAGGAGAAAAACTTTGTGAAGAATGTCAGACCGTCCTGGATAGTTATAATGGTGGAGAAGTCTTTTATATTACACCGATACATCTCTGTTTGATCATTAATGACATACCTTCTAATAGTGAAGCCACTCGTATTCAAAAACAGGGAGAATTAATGAAAAAATTAAATGCTGTCTTAAACTGTAAAACAGCGTTTCGTTATCGTAGTTCTTTCATTAAAATGATTGAAGATATTAGACTCGCCTATGAATCGTACCACCGATTAAGAATTTACAACTTCTTTTGCAGTGAAGCAGAGTTTCTGACGCCTGAACTCATTGAAACTTCTAGGAAAAAAGTTGACCACATGAAAATAGACGATTATTTAAACCAAATAAAAGAACTGATTGACCATAATATAACCGATCCAAGATTAGAATTATTGCTAGAAGATCTCTTTTTGAACATGATTAAACCTAGTTGTAGCTATAATATCTACTATTATTGTCATACCACGATATCCGCAGCATTACTTGAAAGATTCGGAAATTTATATAAAAATCGCCTAATCGAAAACAATTCACCGCAAGAGTTAGTCTATTCATCCATTGAACAAAAATATACAAACCTCATTGAGTCTATCCATCTGTTACGAGGGGAAATTTCAAATCGATATATGATTAAAAATCCGCTGGTTCTTCAAGCAATAGATTTTATTCACGATCATTACACCGAAGACATTACGATAAATATGATTGCAGAACATCTAAAATTGAATCTCTCCTATTTTAGTCAAATATTCACGAAAGAAATGGGGATTGCCCCCAGAAAATATTTAATTACATATCGTATTCAAAAAGCAAAGGAGCTGATTGAATCAAGTAACGAGCTTGTATCTAATATCGGAATCAATGTAGGATTTTTTGAAGTGAAACATTTCTCAAAAACATTTAAAAAAATCACCGGTCTTACACCAATGCAATACAAAAAACAATATGCAAAAGGCGAATATGTTTAAT
>NZ_JAKFCQ010000174.1:0-1891 GCF_036676585.1 Robertmurraya sp. | reverse complement strand
TTCAGTGCGCCCAGCATGGGTGCAATCTCTAGGGTGAAAGTCCCGAACTGTGAAGGCAGAAGTAACAGTTAGCTTAACGCAAGGGTGTCCATGGTGACGTGGGATCTGAAGGAAGCGAGCGGCAAACTTCCGGTCTGAGGAACACGAACTTCATATGAGGCTAGGTATCATTGGGTGAGTTTGCTGAACAAAACAAAGCCCTTTCTGTCAAAGGTGATACAAAGTAAATGAAGCAGATAGATGGAAGGAAAGATTGCACTCTTACCTGGGGAGATCTGACTGATACGCCGAGTGATCTCGGTAACCTATTTAGTGATAAATAGCTGAACGGTCAGAGGTCAGCAGATGTCATAGTACCTCATTAACTCGAGGAATGAGGGAAGGACTGAACAATTAAGAAGAATGAGAGCTAGGCGTGCAGTCCTGTGCTGATACAGACAATCCAAAAGGACTTACTTGAAGAAGGAAATGGTGAATACATGGGGGACTTCAAGAGGGTGGAGCAGGAACTGAAACAAACAGACAAACTCATTCACGTGGAAAGGAAATGTCAAACTTGTTAATGGAACGAATTTTGTCACGAGAAAATCTATTACTTGCTTTAAAGCGAGTTGAAAGCAATAAAGGAAGTCATGGGATAGATGGAATGTCCGTAAAATCCCTACGAAGACACCTCTATGAAACGTGGGAAATCCTTTGTTCTTCATTAAGAGAGGGAACCTACCAACCATTACCCGTACGGCGAGTCGAAATCCCGAAACCGAACGGCGGAGTAAGGTTATTAGGTATACCTACTGTGACAGATCGCTTCATCCAACAAGCAATTACTCAAATCTTAGTCCCAATCTTTGACCCAACTTTCTCAGAACATAGTTATGGGTTTCGTCCGAATCGACGGGGACATGACGCAGTGAGAAAGGCAAAGGAATACATCAAAGAAGGAAATAGATGGGTAATAGATATAGACTTAGAGAAATTCTTTGACAAAGTCAATCATGACAAGCTAATGGGGCTACTAGTAAAACAAATAAACGATAGAATTCTACTGAAATTGATCCGAAAATACCTACAAGCTGGAGTTATGATCAATGGAGTTGTTCACGAAACTGAAGAAGGAGCACCTCAAGGGGGGCCACTAAGTCCACTTTTATCAAACATCATTTTAAATGAACTTGATACTGAATTAGAAAAAAGAGGACATAAATTTGTTCGTTATGCCGATGATGCTAATGTTTACGTGAAAACGAAGAAGGCAGGAGATCGGGTGATGAATTCAGTTACTGACTTTATTGAAAGAAAACTAAAGCTGAAGGTAAACAAGGACAAGTCAGCGGTAAACCGCCCATGGAAACGTAAGTTTCTAGGTTTCAGTTTTACGGTCCATAAAGACCCAAAAATTCGTATCTCCAATGAAAGTATAAAACGGTTGAAAGCTAAAGTAAGGGAGTTAACCTCACGGTCAAAACCAATCCCTATGGATCAAAGGATTAAGCAATTAAATCAATACTTAACAGGATGGTGCGGATACTATGCATTAGCAGACACTCCTAGCAAATTCAAAGAATTTGATGAGTGGATTAGAAGAAGACTTCGCATGTGTTCATGGAAACAATGGAAGTTACCAAGAACAAAAGTGAGGAAACTCATTGGACTTGGTGTTCCAAAACAAAAGGCATATGAATGGGGAAATTCTCGTAAGAAATATTGCAGAATTTCAAAAAGTCCAATCCTACACAAAACCCTCAATAACGCCTATTGGGCTAATCGAGGGTTGAAAAGTTTATATCAACGATATGAATATCTACGTCATACTTAATTGAACCGCCGTATACCGAACGGTACGTACGGTGGTGTGAGAGGTCGGGGGTTAATCACCCCCTCCTACTCGATT
>NZ_JAKFCQ010000173.1:0-5052 GCF_036676585.1 Robertmurraya sp. | reverse complement strand
TAGCGCCTAGTGTCCTTCGCTCTCCGCCCTACGATAAGTCAACATCGAATCGCCTCTGGCTCTTCGTGTTTCCTTTATCTCAGTTGGAGCGCTCCAGGCCATACGGCGCTGACCAGGGCGCTTCCGCTTTTCTTACTGTTTCGGTTCGTAATTCAGTTCTTTAAATAGTTCCCTTTTTTCTTCTTTTGTTAAATCCCTCCACTGACCAAGGGGGAGGCTGCCAAGATGGATGTTCATAATTCTAGTACGCTGTAGGCGAACGATTCCGTACCCTAAGCTTGAACACATGCGGCGAATTTGTCGGTTTAAGCCTTGTGTTAAAATAATTTTAAACACGTATTTTGATAGTTGCTCCACTTTACAAGGAAGGGTTTTTGTATCAAGAATTTCCACACCCGATGACATTTTTGCGACAAACTCTTTTGTGATGGGTCTGTCTACAGTCACGATGTACTCCTTCTCATGTCTGTTTTCTGCTCGAAGAATTTCGTTGACGATGTCCCCGTCATTTGTTAGCAGGATTAAACCATCGGAGTCTTTATCGAGCCTTCCAATATGGAATATCCTTAGTGGATGGTTTACGAGATCGATAATATTCCCTTTAATATGACGCTCGGTTGTACTCGTAATTCCGACGGGTTTATTAAGCGCAATATATACATAGTTTCTCGCTACCACGATGGATTTGCCGTTCACCCTCACGTCGTCTCCCGCTTCCACCTGACTCCCAAGCTCAGCGACACGCCCATTAATCGTCACTTTTCCTTCGCTAATGAGCTTGTCTGCTCCGCGTCTGGAAGTAAAGCCCGATTCGCTAATAAATTTATTTAATCTCATTATTTTTACATCCTTTAGGTGTTTTGTCCTTTAAAGAATACAGCAATTGTTTGCTTGTTTTCAAGCGGGTGGGTGGATGTAGGGTTTCATTCACTCTAATTTCAATTCTTTTTTCTAGAAGTACCGATTGAATCTATCGAATGATAGGAGTACGATGAAACATAAGATTACTAGTTCATTAGGAGAAATTGCCCTATGCGAAGTTACCTTATTTTAGCAATGTGTGGCCTTTATTTGATTCAATATTTTGTAGAGCTCACTTGGCTTCGGTATGTTGTGGTGGCTCTTGCTTTGATTGCGTTTGTCGGTAGTGCTCCGAAAGCAGACCCTTTACCAAGACTTCTTGGCTTTTTTATGATGGGACTTGGAATTGTCCTTGAAATGGGGAAGGGGACAGGTGTTGAAGGAATAAGTGATGGCCTGTTTCTTATTTTACCTCTTCTTTGTTTAATTACGTTAGCACCTCTGTTGTCGATTCCATTACGATTCGGAGGATACTTTGAGGCGGTAGCTCTTCTTCTAAAAAAGTTGATGCAGCAGCCAAAGAAACTATATGCCGGAATTACGGGTACTTTGTTTTTATTAAGTCCGGTCTTAAATCTAGGCTCGGTTCGGATTATCAATGAATTTTTAGATGAGTTAAAGCTTCCATCGATGATGTCGGCGAAAAGCTATCTCGTTGGTTTTACGACCGCCATTTTTTGGTCTCCGTATTTTGCATCGGTCTCTTTAGTGCTTCATTATTTGCATGTTCCGTTCACTCAGTACATTGGATATGGAATGGTTCTGTCATTTTTGTCTTTACTGATCGGAAATGTCTTATTTGCCCTTTGGCAAAAGAGAAACCCTATGGTTGTGGAATCAACACAATCTCATTTACTAGATAACAAGATTCGTAATCAGCTTATAAGACTAGTATTCTTTGTTGTTTTGTTAATGGGATCTTGTCTTTTAATTGAGTTGGCAACTCACTGGTCGATGATCGTTATTGTTTGTCTGATCTCCGTTCTTGTTCCGGCAGCATTTGCGGTTCTTCCTCGCAACTGGGAGAAAATGCGCCCACTGTTAATCGATTACCGAGATCGCACCGTTCCACTGATGAACAATGAAATGATGCTCTTTATGAGTGCGGGAATGCTTGCCTTTGCCATAAAAGGAACTGCGTTAGCAGAGGGAGTCAATTCTGTTCTTACTGGGTTTGCGAAGGAGTCCTTTTTCCTCTTTGCATTAGCCGTCATTGCGATCGTACTTGTACTCACCTATATGGGAATTCACCAGATTGCTGTTGTGGGAGCGCTAGCGATGCAGCTGCAGCCTGCTGAGCTTGGCATAACGAGTATTTCTCTGGCGCTATTATTGTTACTCACTTGGGCGATGTCAACGGCGCTTAGTCCGTTCTCTGGCTTAAACTTAATGGTTAGCCGATTTGCTGGAATTTCTGGTGTTCAGGTTGGATTGCGAGCGAATGGAATGCATATGTCCCTCGTTGCGATCGTAGGAGTCACGATTATTTCATTTATTAGTTAACTAGACATCAATTTTAGCTTCCTATTGATGACCTAACCTCTTAGATATTCTAAGGGGTTCTTTTTTTACAAGGGAAGAGCCGTACCGTTATACTTATATAAATAGCAGGAACGATTATTAGAGTTACATTCGCACTAATAGGCAGGGAAGGGAGTTTTTTTAATGGGTTATCATGAGCAATATTTTCTAAAAACAAACCGTCACAAAGAGCTATATAGCATGGTTAGTAAGCTAGCTGATTCCTTTCAAGAACGCTCAGAACAATATGACCGGGAGGGGAGCTTCCCCTATGAAAATATCGAGGAGTTAAAGAAAAGTGGCTACACGAAGCTTTCTGTTCCAAAGGAATTGGGAGGAGAAGGAATTTCACTTTATGAACTTGTTCTCCTACAGGAAAGACTCGCCCAGGGAGATGCTTCGACTGCTCTTTCTATCGGCTGGCATTTAGGAATTATCATGGATACTGCCGAAAAGAAGTTATGGAAAAATGGCGCTTTTGAGAAAATCGCAAAAGACATCGTACATCATGGAGCGTTATTAAACAGTGCGGTTTCCGAGGCAGCAACAGGGAGTCCAACAAGAGGAGGCAGACCGCAAACTCTTGCCGTACAAGAAGGAGAGCATTGGGTATTGAACGGTCGAAAAACGTTTACAACGATGTCTCCTGTACTCGATTATTTTATTGTCGTTGCAGCGGTGGAGAAAAATGGCGAAATTGCTCAGTTTATTGTTCCACGTGAAACAAAAGGGTTGGAAATCGTCGAAACATGGGACACCATGGCGATGCGTGGAACAGGAAGTCATGACATTCTTTTACAAGATGTGAGAGTTCCTTACGATGCACTTGTACAAGTTCTTGATCAGGAATCAAAGAAGAAGGCAACTGGTTGGCTTTTGCATATACCAGCTTGTTATATGGGAATTGCCTTGGCAGCAAGAAATTATGCGGTGACATATGCAAACAATTACATACCAAACTCTATCAAAGGTCCCATCAGTGAGCTTCCTAATATTCGTCAGCTTATCGGGGAAATGGAGCTTAAGTTAATGAGTGCAAGAACCTTTCTTTATTCTGTAGCGGAAAGATGGGATCAAGATGTTGAACATCGCTATGAACTACATGCGGAGCTTGCAGCGGTGAAACAAGTGGTCACCAATACAGCCATGGAGATTGTTGATAAAGCTATGCGCATCGTAGGAGCGCAAAGTCTGTATCATAAAAATCCACTGCAAAGATATTACCGAGATGTTCGAGCCGGCCTGCATAATCCGCCAATGGATGATGCGGTTATCTCCCTGCTTGCACAAAGAGCGAGTAATGAGAAATAGATATGTCAAAAAATAGCCTTTCTTTCATGTGAAAGGTTATTTTTTTTCGAGTCAATTAATGCTATCCTTATTAAAAGCAAGCGTTTGCACAAATCAGTGCGTTTGAGAGGAGTTATACATATGGATCAATCATGGTGGAAAGAAAGTGTCGTTTATCAAATCTATCCTCGAAGCTTTAAGGATAGCAATGGAGATGGAATTGGTGACCTTCAAGGTATTATTGAAAAGCTTGATTATTTAAAGGAGCTTGGTGTTGATATCATTTGGCTGTCTCCTGTATATAAATCTCCAAACGACGATAATGGATACGATGTAAGCGATTACCAAGATATTATGGATGAGTTTGGAACAATGGCAGATTGGGAACATTTGATTCAGGAGATGCATGACCGTGAAATGAAGCTCATGATGGACCTAGTAGTAAACCACTCATCAGATGAGCATCGTTGGTTCATTGAAGCAAAAAAGTCAAAGGACAACCCATACCGGAATTATTATATTTGGCGCAAGGGAAAGGATGGTAAAGAGCCAACGAACTGGGAATCATTCTTTAGCGGTTCGGCATGGGAGTATGATGAAACGACCGATGAATACTTTCTCCATCTTTTTAGTAAAAAGCAGCCTGATTTAAATTGGGAAAATCCGAAGCTTCGTAGAGAAGTATACGATATGATGAATTGGTGGATTGACAAGGGTGTCGATGGCTTCCGAATGGATGTGATTAATTTAATTTCTAAGGCCGGGTACCAGGATGCACCGAATATGGAAGGGAAAAAGTATGTGTCAGGTGCAGAGTATTTCTTTAATGGTCCTAAAATACATGAGTATTTACAGGAAATGAATAAAGAGGTGCTTTCAAAAGGTGTCGTTACGGTTGGTGAGACGCCAGGTGTAGATGTGGAGCAGGCAAAGCTTTATACAGGTTCAGATCGAAATGAGCTGAATATGGTGTTCCAATTTGAACATATGGATCTTGATTCAGGACCAGGTGGGAAATGGGATTTGCGTCCGTTAAAGTTAAAAGACTTGAGAGACAATTTTACCAAATGGCAAAAGGGGCTTGAAGGGGAAGGTTGGAATAGTTTGTACTTAAACAACCATGACCAGCCTCGTATGGTTTCTCGATTTGGAAATGACGGGAAGTATCGAGTAGAATCAGCAAAGATGCTTGCTACCTTCCTTCACACTCTACAAGGAACTCCTTATATTTATCAAGGTGAGGAAATCGGCATGACGAATGTCAAATTTGACTCCATTGAAGAGTATAAAGATATTGAAACACTGAATATGTATAACGAAAAGGTCAAAGAAAATAAGGAAGACGAAGCGAAAGTAATGGAATCGATCTATGTGAAAGGG
>NZ_JAKFCQ010000172.1:0-1822 GCF_036676585.1 Robertmurraya sp. | reverse complement strand
ATGTCAGAAAAGAAAAAAACTACGATTGTGTTATTTAGTGGAGATTACGATAAAGCAATGGCTGCTTATATTATTGCAAATGGTGCAGCAGCCTACGATCATGAAGTAACCATCTTCCATACATTCTGGGGGTTAAATGCTCTCCGTAAAGAGGAAAATATGATGGTGAAAAAAGGATTCATGGAAAAGATGTTCGAAAAAATGATGCCAAGAGGCGCAGATAAGATGGGTCTTTCTAAAATGAACTTTGCAGGTATGGGTCCAAAAATGATTAAAGGTGTGATGAAAAAGCACAACGCAATGTCACTACCTCAGTTAATCGAAATGGCACAAGAGCAAGATGTGAAATTAGTGGCATGTACGATGACAATGGATCTGTTAGGTCTTAAAGAAGAAGAGCTTCTTGAAAATGTCGAATATGCTGGCGTAGCTGCTTATTTGGCTGATGCAGAAGATGGGAATGTAAATCTATTTATTTAATGAAAGATAGGGGATTTTCCCCTATCAATAAGGAGAGAATAATATGGAATATGTAAATTACATTCTCATCGGATTGTTCTTGCTACTCATTATCCAACGAATGATTCCGACAAAGGGTGTTAGACATATAACAACAGCTGAATTAAAAAAGGAATTAAAAGATAAAAATAAACAATTTGTGGATGTTCGAACGCCAGCTGAGTATAAGGGAAACCACATCAAAGGCTTTAAAAACATTCCACTTCATGTGCTATCTCAAAAATCAAATGAGATTTCAAAAGATAAAGAAGTAGTAGTCATTTGTCAAAGCGGAATGAGAAGTCAAAAAGCTAGCAAAACCCTAAAAAATTTAGGATTTACAAAAATAACGAATGTAAAAGGCGGCATGAGCGCCTGGTCATAAGATATAGGAGGAATAAACAATGAAAACAATGACAGCCAAAGAAGTAGAAGCACTATTAAACGAAGGTAAAGCATTGGATATTATCGATGTGCGTGAAGTAGATGAGGTAGCAGCTGGGAAAATTCCTGGAGCAGTAAACATTCCACTAGGCCTTATTGAGTTCCGTATGCATGAGTTAGATAAATCAAAGGAATATATCATGGTTTGTCGTTCTGGTGGTAGAAGTGGTAGTGCTTCACAATTTCTAGAAAGCTATGGATACAAAGTCATTAATATGACAGGTGGTATGCTTTCTTGGGAAGGTAAAACAGAATAAAAAATTTTAAAATAAAATATACCCTATATGGTATAAAAGTAATGGAGGTTACTTATGGAGAACTTAAAAGCAAATATCACTCTTGATGCAAAGGGATTAGCATGCCCGATGCCGATTGTTAAAACGAAAAAAGCAATGACTGGATTAGAAGCAGGGCAGGTATTGGAAGTCCAAGCAACAGATAAGGGATCAAAAGCAGATATTAAAGCATGGGCTGAAAGTACAGGACATCAATATCTAGGTACTTTGGAAGAAGGAGATGTGTTAAAGCATTATCTAAGAAAGTCTTCAAGCGATGAAACCATCGAAAGAAAACATCCAAATGTAGTGACAAATGAGGAACTACAGTCAAAGCTAGAAGCAAATGAAAACATAATGGTTCTAGATGTAAGAGAAACGGCAGAATATGCATTTAATCATATTCCGAATGCGATTTCTATTCCACTTGGTGAGTTAGAAGCTCGTATGAATGAATTAAACCAAGATCAAACCATCTATATCGTATGTCGTACAGGTAACCGAAGCGATTTAGCAGCTCAGAAACTAGCTGAAAACGGATTTTCAAACGTACTAAATGTTATTCCAGGGATGAGTCAGTGGACTGGAACAACGGATCGTATCAA
>NZ_JAKFCQ010000171.1:0-8173 GCF_036676585.1 Robertmurraya sp. | reverse complement strand
AGTAAACCTGCTTCTAATAAAATTTGGAATCCGTTACATACACCTAAGATTGGCTTCCCAGCTTCAGCAGCCTTCACGACTTCCTGCATGACATTACTAAAGCGAGCAATAGCACCAGTTCTTAGGTAGTCACCGTAAGAAAATCCGCCTGGTAAAAGAATGGCATCAAATCCGTCTAAGCTGGTAGCGTCATGCCATACGTATTCTACATCTTCTCCTAGTTCATCCTTAATCGCATGATACATATCGATGTCACAGTTTGAGCCAGGAAACACGATTACCGCAAACTTCACTGTGCAACACACTCCTCAATCTCATAGCGATAGTCTTCAATAACCGTGTTAGCAAGGATTTTTTCACATACTTCTTTTACCACTTCTTCTACATCACGATCTGATTTTTCTACTGTTAACTCCATATATTTTCCGATACGAACATCTGATACCGCCTGATAATTTAACGAATGTAGTGAATGAACAACAGCTGTTCCTTGTGGATCTAATACACTCTCTCTTAACGTTACAAACACTTTTACTTTATACATGTTGTGGTCCTCCTAATTTTTCAAGTATGGTTTCATAAGCATCCGTTAAACTTCCTAAATCGCGGCGAAATACATCCTTATCAAACTTTTCATTTGTGACCGCATCCCAAAGGCGGCATGTGTCTGGGGAGATTTCATCGGCAAGTAATAACTCACCAGCTGCGTTCTTCCCGAACTCTAGTTTGAAGTCGATTAAGCGAATTCCTAGCTCATTGAAAAAGCTTGATAAAGTCGCATTTACATTCAGTGCTTTCTCTTTTAATTGTGCTATCTCTTCAGGAGTGGCAAGCTTTAATTCTTCTACATGATCATCTGTGATAAGCGGATCACCTAATGCATCATCCTTTAAATAAAACTCCACTAATGGCTTTGACAGCTCCTTGCCTTCTTCTACTCCAAGGCGTTTTGAAAAGCTTCCAGCTGCCACATTACGAACGACTACTTCAATAGGAACAATCTCAACCTTTTGAACAAGCTGCTCAGTCTCAGAAAGGCGCTTTACAAAATGAGAAGGAATACCCGCGTCATGAAGCTTTAAAAATAACAAACTAGTAATCTCGTTATTCAAGCGACCTTTCCCATCAATCGTTGCCTTTTTTTCACCATTAAAAGCAGTAGCTGAATCCTTGTACTCAATCCAAACAATTTGTTCATCATCCGTTTTGTACACCCGTTTCGCCTTGCCTTCGTATAATAAGGAACCTTTTTCCATTAGCAATCGTACCTCCTGAATCGGAATATTGGCAATTTTTTGAGTAGAAGCGCCTTAACAGGTGCTTCCATTATTCTTTGTCCAGCTCCAGCACCCAGCGACTAGTGGCCTTCACTCTTTTCCCTACGATAAGGCAACATCGAATCGCTTACGCTCTTCGTGTTTTCTTTATCTCAGTCAAAGCGCTCCAGCCCATACGTCGCTTAACGGGTGCTTCCGCTTTTCTTATAAACCTAATCTTTCAAAAATTGTATCTACGTACTTGATATGGTAGTTGTAGTCGAAGCAATCATCAATTTCAGCTGGGCTTAACTTGCTAGTAATCAATTCGTCACTTTCGATTAGTGAGCGGAAATGAACTTGCTTTTCCCAAGCTTCCATTGCTCTTGGTTGAACCGTATCATATGCTTCCTCACGAGTCAGGCCTTTGTCAATTAGAGCCAGAAGAACACGTTGTGAGTAAATCAAGCCAAGTGTACGATCCATGTTTCTCTTCATATTTTCAGGGAAGACCGTTAAGTTCTTCACAATGTTTCCAAAACGGTTCAACATGTAATTTAATGCGATCGTTGCGTCTGGAAGAATGACTCTTTCAGCAGATGAGTGTGAAATATCTCTTTCATGCCAAAGCGAAACATTTTCGTATGCTGTCATCATATATCCACGAATCACACGAGCAAGTCCTGTCATATTTTCAGACCCAATTGGGTTTCTCTTATGTGGCATTGCCGAAGATCCTTTTTGACCTTTTGCGAAAAATTCTTCCACTTCACGCGTTTCACTCTTTTGTAATCCACGAACTTCAGTTGCAAATTTTTCAATCGATGTAGCAATAAGAGCAATCGTGCTCATATAATGTGCATGACGGTCACGCTGTAGTGTTTGTGTAGAAATTGGAGCTGGCTTAATTCCAAGCTTTTCACAAACATACTTTTCAACAAACGGGTCAATGTTTGCGTACGTTCCAACTGCACCTGAAATTTTCCCGTACTCGATGCCTTCTGCTGCTTGCTTAAAGCGATCCAGATTACGCTTCATCTCTTCGTACCAAAGAGCAAGCTTTAAACCAAATGTCGTAGGTTCTGCGTGTACTCCGTGTGTACGTCCCATCATAACGGTATGCTTATGTTCTTGAGCTTTATTTTTTAAGATCTCAACAAAGTTCTCTAAGTCTTTTAAAAGGATGTCATTTGCTTGCTTAAGCATATAAGACAGTGCCGTATCCACCACATCTGTAGAAGTTAGTCCGTAATGTACCCATTTACGCTCTTCTCCAAGCGTTTCTGAAACTGCTCTTGTAAAAGCAACTACATCATGACGTGTTTCTTGTTCAATTTCATTAATACGGTCAATGTTGAACGAAGCATTTTGACGGATTTTTTCAACGTCCTCTTTCGGAATTTCACCAAGCTCTACCCATGCCTCACATGCAAGAATTTCTACTTCAAGCCAAGCCTTAAAGCGATTTTCCTCTGTCCAAATAGCTCCCATTTCCGGGCGTGTGTAACGATCAATCATGTTTTATCCTCCGATCAATTCTTCAGTTTTACTCCAAATCCCACTGTCTTCAATCTCTGCTAGTGCTTCTTCAACGTTTTCTCGAAGCAAGGTAATATGTCCCATTTTCCGCTTAAACTTCGGTTCGATCTTTCCATAAAGATGAATTTTCCAATCAGTTACGGAAGGAATAGCTTGAATCACAGCTTCTTGATGCTCTCCTAAAATATTTACCATCACTGCTGGTTTTAAGAGAGTTGTACGTCCTAACGGCAAGTTACATACCGCACGCACATGCTGTTCAAACTGTGAAGTTTCACATGCTTCAATGGTGTAATGCCCTGAATTATGTGGACGTGGTGCCAGCTCGTTGATATAAATATCGTCATCTTTTGTAAGAAACATCTCAACTGCTAGAGTGCCGACCAACTGTAAGGCTGATGCAAGCTTTTCAGCAAGTTCTAATCCTTTTTCAGCTGCATCCCCACTTATTCGAGCAGGAACAATTGTCTCATGTAAAATATTGTCTCGATGTATATTCTCTCCAATTGGGAACACTTCAGTCTGCCCACTTGCACTGCGAACAACGATTACTGAAATTTCCTTTTCAAAAGGAATCCACTTCTCTAACACACATGAACCATGTTCTAGTAACTTCTCAGCCAATAGCAGATCCTCTTCTGTCTTGATGACGAATTGACCTTTGCCATCGTACCCACCAGTAGCTGTCTTTAAAACAGCAGGAAATCCAAGCCTTTTTATATTATCATAAATGTCTTGTGCAGATAGGATGACCGCATATGGAGCCACCTTCACTCCAGCCTTTTCTATAGCCGCTTTTTCTGTAATTCGATTTTGAGTGATTTCTAGTAATTTGGTTCCTTGTGGTACATAGGCATTCTCTGCCAGCCATTTTAAAGCTTCTGCATCGATATTTTCAAACTCATACGTGATGACATCACTCACACTCGCGAGTTCTTTGATGGCCTCAAGATCGTTATACCCTGCCACGATGCTAATATCAGATACTTGGCCACAAGGAGAATCCTCCGCGGGGTCAAGGACAGCCACTCGGTACCCTTGAGCTTTTGCCGATAAGGCCATCATTTTACCTAACTGTCCACCACCGATAATCCCAATCGTTTGTCCTGGTAAAATCACTGGATTAGACAAGTTCATCACTACTTTCCAAAACGGTTTGTTTGGTTGCTTCTCTTTTCTCTTGAAGCTTTAAAGCAATCTCTTCGTTAAATGCTCCTAATATTTGAGCTGCAAGCAATCCCGCATTTGTTGCACCAGCTGTTCCAATTGCAACCGTTGCTACTGGAACACCTCCTGGCATTTGTACAATCGAGAGTAGGGAGTCTAAACCGTTCAACGCCCTTGATTGAACTGGAACACCAATAACCGGTAAAGTTGTTTTTGCTGCCACCATTCCAGGAAGGTGAGCTGCTCCGCCTGCTCCAGCAATAATTACCTTTATTCCACGTTCACGAGCTGTTTCTGCATATTCAAACATCAGGTCCGGTGTTCGATGGGCAGATACCACCTTTTTCTCGTAAGGTATATTTAAATCGTCTAGCACTGTACACGCTAGTTTCATAGTTTCCCAATCAGATTTGCTTCCCATAATAATTCCAACTTGTGCTTCCATTGTACCCCTCCTAGCTAAATAATATAAAAAGCCCACACAGATTCTTTCCATGACGAGGAAAGGAATCTGTCCGGGCTTGTTCATACAAGATGGAAGAGACACAAAAGAAGCGCCTCTTACTCCGGGCATATCACATTTCCTCATAGTCCGATCATTTACGGTAATCGGGTAGAAACTTATGGGCCATATTCCCATTATTATACGAGGGCTATTTCTGAATTTAATCTCATGTCTATATTACAATCTGTTATATAATCTGTCAATGAAATTGTCGAACGTTTATAATTTATGTATAGTTAATGTTCGTGTTTTACTCTATTAATCGAGCTTCGAATATGATTTTCCTGGCGATCGGCTCATAAGAAACCTCTCCTGCCTCTTTTACCTCTTGAAAAACTGGCTTTTCTGTGCGCTTTACAGGAGTATACCCTTCTTTCGCCATTCGTTCAAGACAATCACTTAATGTTTCGTTTTCCTCAACTTCGAAAATGGCTTTTTTTGGTTTTGTCATGTTATATGGTCCTTTCAATGTCCTTTAATAGTTAACCTATTATACCCATTTATGAGGGTTAATAGAAGATTTCTTTGTACTTACTTAAACCAAAAATAGTTAACAAAATTTTCATTTACATTTTTAAATGGCGGGAGTATGATAATCAAAGTTTCATATTCTTAAATCGCTGAAACCATTGGTACGGGGGACCCAAAATGTCCGGGGGTGAATCCTTTTATTAGGTAGGGCTACTCATGAGGCCCGAATCCGACAGCTAACCTCGTAAGCGTTTTTTGAGAAGGAAGGTGGAGCTTGTGGAGCAAAATTACTAACGTCTACAAGTCTTATTTCTTGATGGCTTTGTAGGCTTTTTTTGTGGATTTTTTTCATTATATCTTGCTAGATGGTGGTGTAAAACATGATCTCTTCTATTAAGAGATTACTTATTGGCAGACCTTTGAAGTCTGACCAGTTAGGTGAACAAAAGTTAAATAAAACAAAAGCTTTAGCGATTTTATCATCGGATGCTTTATCATCCGTGGCCTATGGACCAGAGCAAATACTTATTGTTCTCGTTTCTATAGGTGCCATTGCTTTTTGGTACTCTATTCCCATAGCGATTGGCGTTCTTCTTTTATTAACAGCCTTAATATTATCTTACCGACAAATCATTTATGCCTACCCCCACGGCGGTGGTGCGTATGTGGTATCTAAGACCAATCTTGGTGTGAATCCAGGACTAGTGGCCGGAGGGTCCTTATTGGTTGACTATATATTAACAGTGGCTGTAAGTGTTTCAGCAGGTACCGATGCGATTACTTCGGCCTTCCCAGCTTTACATGACTATAATGTGGAGATTGCGATTGTATTTGTTATCTTTTTAACGATTCTAAACTTAAGAGGCGTAACCGAATCTGCCTCCATTCTTGCTTATCCAGTTTATTTATTTGTTCTAGCTTTATTTATCTTAATCGGAGTGGGTTTATTTAAGGTGATTACAGGTCAGGTACCTCCTGAACTGCATACGCCGATTGGAACACCGGTAGCAGGAATTAGCTTATTCCTTTTACTTAAGGCATTTGCGTCAGGTAGCTCTGCGTTAACAGGTGTCGAAGCGATATCAAATGCCATACCAAACTTTAAAGACCCTGCACCAAAAAATGCGGCAAGGACACTTATGTTAATGGGTACACTGCTTGCGATTCTATTATCTGGAATTGTCGTCTTAGCTTATTATTACGGCATAACACCAAAGGCAGATGAAACCGTCGTCTCACAAATTGCTAGCCAAACCTTTGGGCGAACATTTATGTATTTCTTCATTCAAGGGACAACCGCGTTAATTTTGATACTAGCAGCAAATACAGGATACTCTGCATTTCCATTATTAGCTGTAAACTTAGCCAATGATAAATTTATACCTCGTATGTTTACACTTCGAGGCGATCGACTGGGCTACTCAAATGGAATTATGATTTTAGGTTTTGCTTCTATCTTGCTCATTATTACTTTTCATGGACATACAGAAAATTTAATCCCGTTGTATGCGGTTGGTGTTTTTATTCCATTTACTCTTTCTCAAACTGGAATGATGGTAAAATGGATTCGCGAAAAGCCAACTGGCTGGATATCAAAGCTCGCGATAAACACTACCGGTGCTCTGATAAGTTTCGTAGTTACCATGATGTTTTTTATCACAAAGTTTAGCCAGGTATGGCCTGTTCTAGTTTTTATTCCTGTGATTGTACTGATCTTTCATAAAATCCATAAGCACTATGAGGCAATTGCGGATCAGCTTCGTGTCACCACTTGCGAAACAGCACTACCCATCGAAGGAAATGTCATCATCGTACCTGTGGCTGGCATTACCCATGTAGTGGAGAATTCCATTAACTATGCTAAATCCCTATCAGCAAGCCAAGTAATTGCTGTGTATGTAGCCTTTGATCGGGAAGAAGAAAAACGCTTTGAGGAAAAATGGAAAAAGTGGCAGCCTGACATACGATTGGTCACCTTACATTCTCATTATAGAAGCATTATTCACCCACTCACCAAATTTGTCGACACAGTCGAGCATAAAGCGAGTGAGTCCAATTACCGGGTAACTGTTCTAATCCCTCAGTTCATTCCGAAAAAAGGCTGGCATAACATGCTTCATAACCAATCAAGCCTGTTAATCCGTTCCTTCTTGCTTTATAGAAAAAATGTTATTGTTTCGACACTGCCGTATCACTTGAAGCATTAGGTCGGGTCGGGTTGGAAAAAAGCACCTGTGTGTAACGGGTTCAGATACCTCTCACTTTTTATATAAATACGTTTGAAAATCTCCTTATATTTGTTATACATTTTGTCCCTGCAAAATGCAGGGCTTTTTGTTGTGTAAGAATATTACAAAGTGTCACCTAATATATAATGCATTTTATGACCAGGGTGCTGATATAAAACTGATGTTGATTTCACTGAGTTTGAAAAATAACCGGAAAAATTCCGTTTAAATTGGGAAATACCCATATTTTCTTAAGATTAAGCGGAGTTTTTCCGCTTATGTGATCTAAATCTTTGAATTTTGGCTTATTTAGAGCAGTTAACCGGAATTCCTCCGCTTATCTCTGCTTCTTAAGCTTCCTCTATATACATTAGCCGGAAATTCTCCGCCTATTAATTCTCTTACCTATACGAAATCATCAATGAATAATTATAGAGCCAAAGTCATTTTGCAGTCCAATTTACGAGGTAACAGATATCTCTGTAACCTTACATTTTGATATACAAATTGGACTACAGTTTCACGCCTATTTTTATAATTATTCGCGTTATATCAATAAAAAATGACCATCAAATCCACATACAAATTGATGGTCATTTTAATATACATTTTGGATTTTTGTGACAGGTAACAGAACCCGTTAACCTGTGAGGGTGCTCTTTTGTTTTACGAGACAGTAGATTGACATTGGGCATTTCTATTTGACGGTTTGCGGGGTAAGGAGTTGCTTACGGGCAGATAGAGTCCTTCTATTTGACCATTTGAGGCAACTGGAGTTGCTTACGGGTAAATAGAGCCTTTCTAATTAACCTTCAAAGACAAAAATACGAGCATACAGTCAATTAGAAACACTCACAACAAAAAAAGCACCCACTCAGGTGCTTTTTCCTTTGCCTAGCGACGTCCTACTCTCACAGAGGGAAACCCTCAACTACCATCGGCGCTGAAAAGCTTAACTTCCGTGTTCGGTATGGGAACGGGTGTGACCTTTTCGCTATCGCCACTAG
>NZ_JAKFCQ010000170.1:0-6880 GCF_036676585.1 Robertmurraya sp. | reverse complement strand
AGCACTGTCCCGGCTTATTTCATATAACGGTATTCTCGCAAACTATTTAAAATAGATATTTCCTGTAATAACTCTTCTCCCACATTTGTTTCTCTTACCTTTTTTCTTTCGAGCTCTTTATCTACCAATCTTTTTACTGATAATACATCTGTTCCATTACATAGAACTTCTTGTTTTGAATTAAATTGCTTATGAGCCACCAGCTGCATACCGTACGAATTATATAATAACGTGTATCCCGCTATCCCTGTTGTTGATTGATACGCTTTGGAAAATCCTCCATCTATGACAAGCATTTTACCATTTGCTTTAATTGGATTTTCTCCTTCGATTTCTTTTACTGGTGTATGGCCATTGATAATATGACCTTGATCGGGATTCAGACCAAACTCGTCTAGAATTTTACGGCATATGTCCTCGTTTTCACGTAAATAGTAGTATGGGTTCTTTTTCTCTTTATGGGTTTCCTTATCTTTAATGAAGTATCGCTCAAAGGTTGTCATGGCTCTTTTTCCAAAGAGAGAGGAGTACTCTCCTGTCCATAAATACCAGACCATATCTGTCGCCAGATCATCTGTCTCTTCAGGATGTGCAAAAGCATGACGTAAATAATGTTCAAATTTATCAAGTAATTCCCGACCAGCATAGGTTTTATTCTCAATCACCATTTTCTCCATATGTCCTTCTTCATCTAAAGGAATACAGCCATGGATTAATAGGTTTCCGTTATATCTTAAATAAAGACTGCCTTTTTTCATTAGAAAATTCATATGCCTTGCTAATTTTTCGGAATGCTGGACAGAAAATAACAGTCTTTCGATCACTTGAGCTTCTTCCTCTAATAATTGATCGGGCTGTGCTGGATTCACTGTAGCAAAGCAGCTGTTTTCCAGTTGGTATGTTTTCCCATGGATTGTAATTTCATTTCTGTCATAATCAATTTTCTCGAGCAGAAGTCTCTCGGACATATTAAAGTTCGGGCGTCTCTTTATGATAGGCATCTCTAATTTAAACTGAATCATGGAAATAGCTTGATGAATTTTTGTAATTTGTAGTCGTTCATGATCTGATAGTTTCTTATCTGAATGTGCCTTTGGTCTAAAAGCGGGATTGTCATTATAGTATTTCTCTGCAAGATTAAGAAGCGGTCTAAGATTGATTCCATAAACATCTTCAATAATATCCAAATTATCATACCGAGCACAGATACGAATAATATTAGCGAGACAAACCTTTGAACCAGCGAATGCACCTAGCCATAGAACATCATGATTTCCCCATTGAATATCAACAGAATGATAATTGATGAGAGTTTCCATAATTTTATCTGGTTCAGGTCCCCGATCATAAATATCGCCAACTACATGAAGATGGTCAACTACCAATCTTTGAGTAGTATAAGCTAGACCGATTATGAGCTTTTCTGCCTGTCCTAAGGAAGTAATTTGTTGAACAATCTTCGTATAATATTGTTCCTTATTGTTGGAATCATCTGCTTTATAAAGTAACTCTTCAATTATGTAAACAAACTGCTTGGGCAATGCTTTACGTAATTTCGAACGTGTATATTTGGAAGAGGCATACGATATGAGCTTTATCATACGATAGATGATGACTATATACCATTGGTTAACTTCTAGATCACTACTAAAAGTATTTTTTACTAACTGTAATTTTTCTTCAGGATAATAAATTAATGTAGCAAACTCATTCATTTCTTTTTCAGTTAAAACATCTTGAAACAGATCTTTTATTTTTTCCTTTACATTTCCCGATCCATTTCTTAACACATGCTGAAAAGCTTGATACTCCCCATGTAAATCACTAACAAAATGTTCTGTTCCCTTTGGAAGATTAAGGATCGCTTCTAGATTAATAATTTCCGTTACTACTTTTTCTTCACTATCATATTTTTGGGCCAGTAAATCTAAGTATTTTGGATTCAAGGTATGTATCCCCTTTCATTGTTCACCACTATTTTACACTTTAATAGATTTAGAGGAAATACTATATTTAAAAAAGAAATCGTATTCTATAACCCAAATGATTCCAATTTTAAAATAAAAAAAGCGGTGACTCCCTATTAGGAGACACTGCTTTCAAGGCAAATTATTTATGGAAGATACTTAATTTTTTCTTGTATAGCTGTTCTTTCTTTTGGTTGACTAATCTCTTCAGGATAGCCAATCCCAAACACCCCGATACAATCGTACCCATCTGGAATACCCATGATTTCACGGTTTTTAGCTGCATACCCCATGGAAGACCAGAAAGTTCCAACACCTTCTGCCCAAGCAGCTAAATTAAGGTTCTGAACAAAGCAAGCTGTGGCAAGTGCATTTTCATATGTCTCTATTTCTGTTGATCCATGTTTGGATAGGATCGCTAGTACAACAGGTGCCTGACAAAAATTTGTTTTATGGTTTAATATTGTTCTTGTTTCTGGCCCAATCATATACACCTCCCATGGCTGGGTCATTTTATGATTAGGAGCCATTGTTCCGGCTTCTAACCATTTGTTAATTTGTTCTGGTTCAACCATGTCCGGTTTAAATTTTTTGATATTTCGTCTAGAATAAATGTTTTCTAAAATGTTCAATGTATTTCCTCCCCTTGGTTCTGTTCATTAACTTACACGTTTAAACTGACTGGTATAAAGCTCATAATAAAATCCTTTTTTCTCTACTAATTCATCGTGAGTCCCTTGTTCGATAATCTCACCTCCATTAATAACTAAAATTTGATTTGCTTCACGAATGGTACTCAAACGATGAGCAATGACAAAACTCGTGCGATCTTTCATTAATTGCTTCATTGCTTCTTGAATATGCATTTCCGTACGTGTATCAATACTGCTTGTTGCTTCATCTAGAATTAATATCGACGGATTTGCTAAAATCGCTCTGGCAATCGTAAGTAATTGACGTTGTCCTTGGCTTAGGTTCGCACCCTCTGCGGTAAGGACTGTGTCATAGCCCATCGGTAACTTTTGAATAAAGCTATCTGCGTTAGCTAGTTTAGCTGCTACTTCAATGTCTTCGTCGGTTGCCTCTAACCTGCCATAACGGATATTTTCTCGAATCGTATCTGAAAAGACATAGGCATCTTGAAGAACGATCCCTAATTTCCGGCGGAGACTATCCTTACTGATTTGTTGAATGTCAGCCCCATCAATGGTTATTTTCCCATTATTAATTTCATAGAATCGGGTTAATAGATTCACAATGGTTGTTTTTCCAGCTCCAGTTGGCCCAACTAATGCAATAGTTTCTCCTGGTCTTGCTTTTAAGGACAAACCTTTGATTACGGGCAACCCTTCCTTGTATCCAAATGAGACATCATCAAAAATGACTTCTCCGGTCATGTTTGTTATTTCTTTAGAAGATTTATCATTTTCAAACTCTGTTTCTTCATCTAGTATTTCAAAAACTCGTTCTGCCCCCGCTACCGCTGATTGAAGCATATTAAATTGGTTCGCCAATTGATTAATGGGATCACTAAATTGTCTAGAATATGTAAGAAAGCTTACAACTACACCAACTGTAATGGCTTGCTCATAGGCCATCCAGCCTCCTGCTGCTGCAATGATGGCAAAGCTAATATTTCTCATCACATTCATGACGGGTCCTACTAGACCTGAATAAATTTGCGCTTGAATCGATGAGTCACGTAACTTTTCATTGATGTGTTGAAATTCCTCTTTCACTTTTTCCTCACGGTGAAAGACTTTGACAACTTTTTGTCCGGAAATCGTTTCTTCGATATAGCCGTTCAATTCACCTAAATATTGTTGTTGGCTTTTAAAGAATGTTCGAGTAAATTTGGCTATTCTGGAAGTTAAAAAAATAACCAAAGGAATCGTTACGAAACTGACAAATGTAAGCCAAATATTTAAATGAATCATAAAAGCTAAAGCACCAATTAAGGTTACTACACTAGAGATAAGGGATGTGAAGCTTTGATTTAATGTATTCGTAATGTTCTCCATATCGTTCGTTGTCCGGCTCATTATTTCCCCGTGGGTTTGACTGTCAAAATAACGCAAAGGCAATTTTTGGAGCTGAGAGAATAAATCTTTACGCATATCAAGCACCGTATATTGAGAGACAGATGCCATAAAAAACGATTGAAACCATGTTGCTAGAGAACTAAAAACATAGATACCTAGAAGGGTGAAACAAAGCCACAGCAACCCATCATAGTCTTTTGGTATGATAAAACGGTCAATGGAGAGTCCAATGAAATAAGGTGCCATTAGATTAAAGACAGAACTAAGAATGGTGAGAATAACGACAAGAATAAGACCCTTTCTCTGTTTCCCAATATATGACCAAATTCTCCGTAACGTTTTCTTAGTATCATATGCTCGTTGGACAGGCATGTTCCCTCGGAATGCTCCAGGACCTCCACCCATTCCTAATTGCGGTCCCAAGGGTCTCATTTGGTGGTTTGGTTGTTGATTTCTCTGTTCAGCCATATACGACCTCCTCCTTCCCTAATTGAGATCGATAAATTTCCTGATATACTTCACTCTGACGCATTAATTCTTGATGAGTACCTTCCGCCACAATCTTCCCTTCATCGAGGACAAGAATTTTATCTGCTTCTAATACAGAGGAAATTCGTTGAGCAATCAGAAAAGAAGTGCTTTCTTCCATAAGTTCCTTGATTGCTTTCTGTATTCGAGACTCGGTCCCTAAATCCACGGCGCTTGTGCTATCATCGAGAATTAATATAGACGGACGAATTAAAAGTGCTCTTGCAATAGAAATTCTCTGTTTCTGGCCTCCGGAAAGATTAACACCTCTTTGGCCAAGAATCGTATCATAACCGTCTGGCATGCTCATGATAAAATCATGTGCACAGGCCGCTTTTGCCGCTTTCTCCACATCC
The DNA here is from genome assembly GCF_036676585.1 of Robertmurraya sp. Lineage (NCBI taxonomy): Bacteria > Bacillati > Bacillota > Bacilli > Caryophanales > Bacillaceae > Robertmurraya > Robertmurraya sp. Next base: position 1,987 of record NZ_JAKFCQ010000170.1, on the reverse strand, counting down.
TCTTGAGTTGCATTTGGCATTCCATAACGAATATTTTCTCGAATGGTCCCACTAAACAAAATGGTTTGCTGCAAAACCACACCCATTTGCGTTCGAAGATGTTCTAATGACATATTACGAATATCCTTGCCATCAATGAGCACTCGTCCTGCAGTTACATCGTATAATCTAGGAATTAAGCTTACCAATGTAGATTTACCTGAGCCTGTGGCACCTAAGACCGCAACCGTCTGACCAGCGCCTGCCAAAAAGGTAATATCCTTCAACACGGTTTCCTCCGATAGATCAGAATAACCAAAAGAAACGTGATCAAACATGACTTCACCGCTAGTAATTACATGGGACTCAGCACCCTTATAATCAATTAGATCGGAATGGGTGTCGAGAACTTCTCTTACACGATCAGTTGAAACCTTTGCACGAGAGATATTCATCATGATCATTCCAATCATCATGATGGCTGATAAGACCTGCGTCACGTAGTTAATGAAGGCAATCAGATCTCCAATTTGAAGGGAGCCATTCCAGGTCTGGCCAGCTCCAAACCACAGTATAATGACCAAGCTAACATTTAGAATGATCATCATGACAGGCATGTTTAAAGAAACAAGCCGAGTAGCTCTAACAGCCATATCGGTATAATCCGTGTTTGTACGACTGAACCGAGTATTCTCATAATCATTACGGACAAATGCTTTTACCACACGAATCCCCATTAAATTTTCTTGAAGCACGCTGTTCACCTTATCTAACTTTTGTTGAACGATCGAATATAGTGGGAACGCATAACGGATCAGTAAATACAAAACGACAAATAAAATAGGAATCGTTAGAACAAATATAATCGCCAGCTTTACACTTATAGTAAAAACCATAATAACACTACCAATCGTCAATAGCGGCGACCGGATACTCCTAAGGGCCATTAAAACAAACATTTGTAATTGAACAATATCGTTTGTCAACCGTGTAATTAAGGATCCACCTTCAAATTGATCCAAATTTTTAAACGAAAATGTTTGAACCTTATCAAATACATCCTTTCTTACATCAGCAGCAAAATTCACCGACGCTTTGCTGGCAAACACCGTACAGCCTACGCCACCAAAAAGACCAAATAAAGCCACAAGAATCATGAGACCACCTGTCTTTAAAATGAATTCTAAATCATTGTTAAAGACCCCATTATTCACAATCTCCGCCATCAGTTTCGGCTGAAGTAAATCCATAGATACTTCAAGAATCATAAACAACGGTGCCAATATGGTTGCTTTCCAATATGGCTTTAAATATTTCATTAACTTTTTCATATAACACCTCTCTCAAAGAAGGCCAAAAAATATAATGATAAAAGTGATTACTAGGTTCCTCGCTTATATTATATAGCGAACCTAACTAAATTACCGGCTATATAGCCGAGTAAAAATTGTTATTCTCATTCTTTACAACGTGAACCATGAAGCTTGAGATTTGCAGTCATTTTCATCATAATTTCAACCAGCGTGTTCTGTTCCTCTTCAGTAAGCTGATTAAATGGACCAGCCATCATCTCCATTCGGGAATGTTTCATTTTAGAAATCATTTCTTTTCCAGCCTCAGTTAATTTTACGATGCGTGTCCTTGCATCATTTTTATCCGGTTCTCGGTAAACCGTTCCAGCTAACTCTAATCGATCAATCATTTGAGACATGGAACTCGAACGAACTTCTAGCCGCTCCGCAAGCTGACCGATTGTACATCCATCTTGTTTGGCTAGAAAACGTAAAATCAGCCACTGTGTCTTCGTAATCTCCGTTCCATCTTGGCTATTCCTTTGGCTCCTCTTCATATGTCGACCAATCGCTTGAACACAATCTACAAATTGCTCTAATTGTTTTTCCTGTGATTCCATTATTTAGTCACCTCATATTTAAATTATATAGCGATCCTAAATAACTGTCAATTAAAAACACATGCTACACTTCCTTAGGTACACGAAAATGACTTA
>NZ_JAKFCQ010000169.1:0-5882 GCF_036676585.1 Robertmurraya sp. | reverse complement strand
GGGTAAGGGCCGTCCCAATCTTCTGTTTCTAGGTCTTCTTCGAGACCTTCGTAATATTTTTCAAGTTCAGCGTCTAAGAAACAATCATATGCGCTATCACTCATACCCCAACACCTCTTCAATGGCTGAAATTACATCTTCTCCCAAAGCATGACTAGCTCCAACTTGGTCGTGATCAATCCAATTACCAATACTTGTGTTCTCAACACTTTCTACGTCTTCAGAATATTCTACAAATTGATTCAAAATAATAGCCTCAGAAAATATTAATAAACCCAAGTGTATGATATGTCACAGAATCTTTACGTGGAGTTCCTTCACTAACATCCCAACGAACGTGTGTAACATCTTTACCATTCTTTGTGTAGACACAGGCATAAAGTTTATCACCAACCAAGAACGCTTGTTTAGCCTCATGAATCTTATAGAAATCTTTTGAATCACGATAATGAACTACAGCAATCTCTGCCTGTGGGTCTTGAGCAATACGTTGGTATTTACGGGCTGACAATTGATGTTTGAGTTTCATGTTGTTCTCCTTATTTACTCTTCCGGTCAATGATAAATACTGCACCATCGTTACACTTAAACTTCCAAGCATCAATAACAATTTTACTTGTATTGATTCCACTATTTTTTGTGCACACTTCTGACAAAAGTTTATTTGTGTCTTGAGCATTCACACTGTACTCAGTGACAGTAACCGTGATAACCACTGTCAAAAATGTCCAAGCACATAGGCCTAAAAACTCACCCATAATTTTCTCTCCTTTGTTTGTTAATGTCCGTCATTGTAAGCCCGGACATTGTTCAGGTCAAGTGATTTATTCAGTTTTCTCTACAACTTTTGTAGCTTTTGTGCGGGATGCTTTCTTTTCAGCAGCCAACCGGGACTTTTCATATGCTGCAATTCCATCTTTTACAGCATCAGCCACGATCTCTTGCAATGTAGGCATTGAATCAAAGTCTTCTTCGTCTTCCATTTCTGCAAGTGCTTGAAGCTGAGCATTTTTAGGGCAATCAGCTTGACCACAATTACAAGGTTGACTTGCACGATACTCTTTGAAACCTTGAAGACGTTCTTTGAGTTCATCACCATCAAACAGCAAGTCTACACCTTTCAGAGCCTCAAGGATTTCATTTTCCGTCAAAAATCCACTGTAAGTGTTGCGCAAAGAACGTTCATTCAGTTTCTTGTTAAATGCGGCAGTGTTATAAACTTGTGCTTCGTGGCCATATGTCCCATAGCTGAAGCCGTGGACAAGGAAAGTGGACATTTCATCAACTTCCCAATCATCTGCCGCAAGACAAATAGCTGTGCCTTCGCTGGCCGTACCCATACCAATCACAGCTACAATAGTTGCACCACAACGATTCATGTGTTGGATGTATTGATGTCCTACAGAGACACTGCCGCCCGGTGATTGTATCCAGAGTCGGATGAGGTCTTCTGGACCCGCTTGGTGGTATACAGCAAAGTGCTCTAGATATTCGTCAGCATCATGAGAGATTTCTCCGTGTAAGTAAAGATTGTATTCATTACTTACGAAGCTCTTGCTAATAAGTTGACTTGGTTTTTGTGTCATAGAGATATCTGACATTAGTTACGCTCCTTTTCGAAATAAAATGCTTTTACAAGTGCTTTGGTTAGTTTACTACGACGACCACTATCCTCAAAAGTGAAGTTTACAAACCCGATGTTGTTTTCAAGTTCGTAAATATCTTCTTTATCAAGAAACTTTGGCGGGTTTTCTTTAATGGACTCAAGCAATTGGCTTAGGTATGAAAGACCTGTTTCTTTTCTGATGTCCTTTTGACGCCAGTCGCCCGTCAAGCAAAGTTGAGCACCATCACCAACCCTTGTAGTCATCATTTGCATCAAGTCAGTATCAAATCCTTGAGCCTCTTCGCACAAGACGAACACCCCATCTTCAAAACTATACCCACGCAGCCATTCAACACTTTTGAATTCTACAACTTTCTTTTCAAGCATATATGCAAGCTGAGCTTTACCAAGAAACTTACTCAGATGTTCAAGGATACTTGTAAAAATTACTGCCAATTTTTCTGTTTCGGAACCGGGAACCGCGCCTATTGTACGACCGCAAGATTCATATGGACGGACAAGAAAGAGTTTGTGGATACTCTTCTCACGCAAGAGGTTGGCTGCATGCCAAGCTGCAAGAATTGACTTCCCACCACCTGCTGGGCCTTGCAGTGCTACAATCTTACGACCTTCTTGCAAGTAATACGCACCAAGTTTCTGAGCATCACCAATTGGTGTGAATGGCATTGCGTTAAATACTTTTTCTTCAGCAAATTTGTCACGATTTACAGCAGAACCTCCTACTTTAGTTTTACGTGTGCGAGTCCTAGGTACGGCTACTTCTAATCCGTCCACTTCCATCATAATCTGCCGTTGTTTCGCGCCCATCAGTATTTCCTTCTAGTTATTTACTTTCAATAGAATCAAGAATCTCTTCAATCTTACGCAGCTCTTCACCACTCATATCAACAACCCTACTAATAAACACCTCAAACTTCTCCTTAAAAGTATCCTGCACTCGTTTACGATCAGCGTCAAGGTGTCTTGAATACCAACCCCTTACCTTCTGATCAAGGTCTTCAAACTTTACTTTAGCACACATTCCACAAAGCATGTCAGTCAGGTCATCAATTTTCTTTGCTTGCTCTACAACTAATCGTGCATTCTCTTTCCTATCGTCATCATCTCTTGAATCATAACACGGCATTGCTTTTCTCCCTTTTGGTTTATCCGTGTGTACACACTCTCACATTTCCAACCCGTTTGCAACCTTTATCTCACTATTCTACAAAGAATTTACGCTCCGAACCCTCTTTAAGCGCTTCATGGAACTTCTCACAAGCTTTCAATACATCACACCTCTGACTGATAGCGCAACTGATGCCATTGAAATCAAATCTGACAATCGCAAGATTATTCTTGACAGCATAAGCATTAGCCTCTGTGCAAGCATCCTCAATGGATGTCCCCGCAAGAAAATTTACATGTACTTCCATATTAGACTTTCTCATAACTTCTCCTCTAATTCAAGCAGTTCATTACTCATCAATCCTGCCGCCGTAATTACGTTAAAGAATTTCTGGTACATTTTCTCGTAATACCCACGCTCTTCAACAGCTTTAGCAAGCAAATGGTACAGAGCTTCAGCGTAACCAATTTGATTAATATTTGGGTCTAGTAAAACTTGCTGAAGACTTCCCCAACATCCATTAGTGTCCAACATTCTAAGTTTATCAATCTCCTGAGGCTTCATTAGATCAGATCGCTCCCAACAATAACAGCCTTATTAATTTCCCTAATAGCTGTCGTCCCTTCAAACGTGGCAGTGAGCTTCACACCAACAGATATACCTCCCCCGTAAGATTCACCATATCCTGTAGCATTACTACCAACTTCCATCTGGGCAGAATACTTATCAAACACCGCTTTCAACTCAGCAAGGAAGTTATTCATAACTGCATTTTGTTCCTCCTGAATGGCTTGGTCAATATAAGATTGAGCCCATACCTTAATGCTGTCAAGCTCTACAGAAAACCCATCAAACACTGGCTGATACGCAAGTTCACCCGTTGCTTCTATGGATGTTTCTAGAAGGTTGAGGGTGTCTTCTGATTCTATGGCTTTTGCTAATATCGCTTCATAAGCGGATTTATTGATTGTCATTCTTCTTCATCCTTTGCAAATTTATATCCAGCATCCCATATGTTCTTATAGCTGACAAGGTAGCTCTTAGCCTCACCTTCTGTGTACATGCCGCCTTTGATGGTTACGCCATCTAGTGTTATATAATACCTACCAGAATCAGTACGTTTAATTTCCAACATTATCTATTCTCCTTTCTTAAAAATTAATTTACCAATATCTTCAGCACTGATGCAGTCCTCTGTGTTGAATGTTCCACATGAGTAGAGAAGATACTCCTCAATATCTTCAAAACTTATAGAGTCAACAGTTTGGACACTCTCACCATTGTCAAGTTTGTTTGCCAACTCTTTCATTCTGGTAAAGAACTCTTCTTCAGTTTCATGCCTAATCATCAGAACCACCTACTATTAGAGTCAATATGAAAAGGTTCTAGGTGTTCAAGAGCCTCTCTTAAATCTTTTTCGTTTTCACAGTAATCACACCAATTATCCTGCGACACTAAAATGTCATCTTCGTAAAGATCATAAGTTGACGAACTGTTTGAGCAGCAACCACAACCTTCTACCCAAGAGTCATACCTATATTCAATTACTCGTTTCATCTCACACCCCTCTAAAATCTGAAAAGTCTTGTTTATCGAATACCTGCCACCAAACAAGAATACACAAATTGATTGGCCAGATCAATAAGCTTTCTACCAAAAGAATCGTCCAGAACAACGCACAGATAACATTGTCTGGAACATTGTATAATTCATCAATCGAATCGTCTCTTTTAGCGGCATTTCTCATAGCCTGAGCGATGTTCTCTGGTGGAGAGGGTAAGCGGCTCAGGTTGGATGTGATGTAGTTGCGCAGGAGGTAAAAGCTGCATATAGAGCAGATGAGCCACAAGAATAGATAAGTCATTTAGATTCCTTAGCCCATTGAATAGCCCTGACCAATACGTCACCATGACAAGTCTGCGGAGCACAGTAACATGCTAATCGTTTACCATCCAGTTCTAGGAGCATTCCTTTTGTAACATCTCCAGATTTAATAGCATCCCAAAGATAATTCCTATAGCTTTCGATTGACTCTTCTCGCGATTCACTCTTATACAAAGCCTTTGTACCTTGTTTAAATGAGAACGGATTTCCCCAAATCGAACCCCTACCAATGTATACAATATCTGGATCGTCCATATTAACTTTATATTTGTTGACAACTGTTGTCATTTCCTCATCACTCCCTCTTCCTTCCCATCAATAATATCAAGTAACCGTACTATATCAGCCCTAGTGTAGAACGTCTCCTCTGTAGCTCCTAGATAGCTAATGTGGAGGAGAGTGTTCTTAGGGGATGTGATGACGAAGATTTCGTCTATGTCGTGGTCTCTGAATTGGTGGGTCATCAGATATTCACCTTGTAATATTCAGGGCAGTCTGAGCAGCGACGACCTACAGCTAGGTAATCAATACAATATTTGGCGTTAGCACTACACTCAGTATCACACGATCGATTATGCTCTTCTACAAGTTTTACTAGTGCAAGGTATTTGTTTTCGTAGTTAATCCTCATACTGCAAGTACTGAAGTCGCACAGCATTCCGTCTACATGGGCACAACCCTCATCTTTGTATAGGGTGCAATGCTTTACAGGATCTTTATCAGTCATCTTCGCCCCCCTTACGTTTCTCAGCTTCCAGCCGTTTAGTTTCAGATTGAAAATCCCTAATCACTTTATTACTGATTGCATCTGGATGATCAGGTGAATGGTCAACATCACCGATCAGTTCAGGTTCCCAAGCATCTTGCCACAGGCTAGCATGGTTTCGTAGGTGCATGCCAAGACTCAAGTGCATTAGTGCTGGTTCTTCAGCGTGGAACCAAAGCTTATCTGCACGACTGAAGTTATTGTATATTTCTCCCATCAAAGCGTAAGCCCGTTCGTAACCATTCATTTCTTCTCTCCTTTGTGTTTCTGATTTGATGTACCTAGTCTAACCTACAGATTCAAGGAATGCAAGCGTGAATCCAAAAGATTTTATGCTGGTTAGATTTTGTTGGAATAGAGGATTGTTTTGTTGGGATAGATCAAAAAACAGACGAAAGGACTTGCTTTATTTGAAAATCCATGTTAGTATAAGATGAATAGGTAGTAAAATTAAAGAGTTAAATAAATCTCTTGCTCTACTTCTATAATTCTGTATA
>NZ_JAKFCQ010000168.1:0-3751 GCF_036676585.1 Robertmurraya sp. | reverse complement strand
TTGAACAGTCGCTCTTTTTATGTGAAAAACAAATTGAACAAAATTTCAATTAATTACTGTATACAAAATCTCGTAATATTGGTATCATGTAAGGAAATATAACATTAATGTGTTAGGAGAATTTACGTGATTGTTCGAGATGAATTGAATCGGTACTTCCATTTTTCTTCCTCTGAGATTACGAGCATACTTCAACGAATATTGTTGACGAAGGAACAAGAAATCCATGAGTTAAAAAATAAAATCACAAAGTATGAAGAGAAAAGACAAGCTGAGGATGCGTTTTATCAATCCTTGTCTCCTGTACGAAAGTTTTTTGCAAGCCGTCCGCCGAGTCATCACCAAGCGGTTGAATACATGGTTCATGTGAAAGATCGCTTAAAGCAGATTGACACACTGAAACAACGAATCTATGAAATTAACATGGCCATTCGTCAATGTGAAGAAATAACCAGTGGTGATGAACTTGAACTATCAAGTGTGATTACGGAAGACATCATCAAGCAGAAGAAAGTCGAGGAGTAGTAGTGATGACTATTGAAACATTGAGCTCAGGATTAGATACGATATGGGTCGTGTTAACTGCTGCAATGATTATCCTCATGGAGGGTGGCTTTGCTCTTTTAGAGGCTGGCTTTGTTCGGCATAAAAATAATGTAAATATTATAATGAAAGTATTTGTTGATATTACCATAGGTGCACTATGCTTTTATTTAGTTGGTTTTGCTTTTATGTATGGGAGTGATGCGTGGGGAATGATCGGAACAAGCGGCTTTGCGTTGTTAGGGGATCTGTCTCATATCGAGCTTTCCATATCTCTTGATACGTTCTGGTTATTTCAAGCGGCCTTTGTTATTGCTGTAATTTCTATTGTTTCAGGTGCAGTGGCGGAGAGAATTAATTTTCGTGCTTATATTCTTTATGCGATGATCATGACGGCGGTTATTTATCCAATTGCAGGACATTGGGTATGGGGTGGAGGCTGGATAAGTGAGCTAGGAATGCTTGATTTTGCTGGAAGTGCTGTTATACATGCGCTCGGTGGTTTTTCGGCTTTGGCGGCAGCCATGTTTATCGGTCCGCGTAAAGGGAAATTCACTCCTTTGGGAACTAGCACAATCGCGTTACCGAGTAATATTCCTTTAGCTTCAGTAGGAGCATTTCTTCTTTGGTTTGGATGGTTTGGTTTTAACGCAGGAAGTACATTAAGTGGTACAGATGTAAGAATCGGACATATTGCGATTGTGACCATGTTATCTGCAGCTTCTGGAGGGGCAGCAACGCTTTTATATACGCTTTTCCGTTATAAGCGTTCGGACGCGCCGGCAGTTATTAACGGTTCATTGGCAGGACTAGTCGGAATAACCGCAGGATGTGCGTTTGTTAGTGATCAAGCTGCTATTTTTATAGGGGCAATATCTGGTTTATTGATGTTGTTTGCTACCAATTGGCTAGAGTCACGAAAAATTGACGATCCGGTTGGAGCGTTCCCGGTTCATGCTGTTTCTGGTATGTGGGGAACAATTGCACTTGGATTGTTTTCGACAGAAGGGGGCCTTTTTTATGGTGGGGGCTGGCATCTACTAGGGGTTCAAGTGTTAGGATTAATCGTTTTATGTATATGGGGATTTGCAATGACCTGGCTAGGCTTATCGCTCATCCGTCTTTGGATACCTGTTCGTTCCACAGAAGAGGAAGAAGAGATGGGATTAGATATAAGTTACCATGGGGTGCTAGCTGCTTATCAGGAACACGATTTTATTAATTATCAAGATCACTATACAGATTTTCCAAACAAGAATACTGATTAAACAAAGGCTCTATTACATTGGTAATAGAGCCTTTGTTTATGTTAGTTATTGGTCAAGTAACATTTTCATATATTGGAAAAAAAGAGAGGTGAATGCTTTGGCCAAGAACTTTCGTCAAGAAGCACTATTTGAATTGAATTTTTGGTTACAGGTACTTGGAGACCACGCACGATTTATCCATGATTCTTTAGCACCTTCGGAAACTCAGTACATCAGCCAAGCGAAGAACTTCATTGCGTTATTTGATCAACTATTAACGATATCACGTAGACAGCCTACTGGTGAGGAACTTATGCAGCTGCTACATAGAGCCAATCAAGCGGGAACAGAAATCAGAGAACTGAAACTCACCTTGGTACGATCGCATTTGGTGGGGGAAGTGAAAATTACTTTACCACCATCTTTTCTAAGTCATATGGTCAATGAGCTAGAAGAGGCATTGAGAGTATTCTCATTTTTTCTTAAAGGAGAAATTCCTCCAACCGTTCATCCGTTACATCATGATTTATTGTGGTTATTAGATGCGGCAGGACATGCGGGGGCCATAGATGCCAACTTAGATAGTGTGGAAAAGAAGCTCAAAGAAAAAGGGCGAGAGTTCACAAAGGACTGGGAGCATTTTTATTTAAAGGCTGTCGAGATGGCGGGTTACTTGCGTGCGAATGTGTATTCTTTCCCCGCATTAAGTCGTTTTCACAAAGAAATTGAATTAGAAATGGAGATTTTCAAAAGTTTTTTAAGAGAGTTAGAGGAAATGGAGTTAAACAAAGAAACTCTCGGAGTATTAACGCCCCTTATGGCGGATCATATGGCTCGAGAGGAATGTTATTATTTAATGAAGCTTGCTGAGACAACAGAAGTGAAGGATCCTAATTGCGATCCAACCAAACCAAGGACAACAAATTAGAAAGATTAAATACAAAGTCTCTAGTCTTATGACTGGGGGCTATTTTTGCTTCTTATAAAATTCTTTTTTTGAAAATAATGAGTACGCTTCCATAATGTATAATAAAAATATTCAAAAAACTGACAAAATGGAGCTGGCTCATGGAACTATTATTCGTTGTATTATCAGCTTTATCTGTGATCGGAGTTGGGTATATCGGTCAAAGGACCATTGGATTTGATCGAAAGGCGATTTCTGCCATGGCATTATATTTAATGCAGCCTTTTTTGGCATTTCGAACCTTTTATACTAATGCAATTACCATGGAATATTTGTATATCCTGCTGTTTTGTGTGCTTCTTTGTATAGGGATGATTGTTATTGTTCAAATTACAGCAACAGTAAAAAAACTACCTCGCTCAAGGCACTCTGCCATGGTGCTTTCAGGAGTATTTATGAACAGTGGGAACTATGGTGTCCCCATTATCTTACTTGCTTTTGGTAACGTGGGTGTTGATTATGCCGTTATCATGATGGTCATACAATCCTTCCTTATGAGTACAATTGGGGTGTATTATGCTGGAAAAGGAAGCGAGAGAGGATATTCAATCAAACAATCCATTTTAAATATTTTAAAAATGCCAATGATATATGGCTCTGTCTTGGGAATAATTCTTCAACTCTTAACCCTGCCAGTACCAGATATGATCATGAAGCCTATCGATCTGATTGCCGATGCAACCATTCCGACTATTATGCTTGTACTAGGTATGCAACTTGGCGCCATTACAAAGAAGAATGTTAGTATCGGAGACGTTTCTACTATTATAATCCAACGTATGCTTATTTCTCCTGCCTTGGCTTTACTCTTAGTATGGCTACTACCCATAGAAGGAATGCTTGCCCAAGTTCTTATTGTTCTATCAGCCATGCCTTCAGCAGCAAATACAATGATGCTTTCGCTAGAATTTGGAACAGAGCCAGACCTTGTTTCTTATAGTACGCTAGTTACGACCTTGTTAAGTATATTATCGGTTCCGGTGATGTTGATGTT
>NZ_JAKFCQ010000167.1:0-22566 GCF_036676585.1 Robertmurraya sp. | reverse complement strand
GAATCTACTAGCAAAATAGAATCTACTAAATCTGATAATTCTAAACTAACCAGACCTGTACCACTACCATAATCTATTAATGACTTCGATTGACAATTTTGTAATTCGGTTTTTACTTCCTTAACAATTACTTTAGCTAATACTATTCTTTCTTCTGTATCATATCTTTTTGCCATCTCTTCAAAAACGTTATTTCCTATGTTCCACTCCCCTATCAAATCCAATTTAATTTTGTTTCTACTCCATAATGATCAGATACGACTGATTTATTTTTGTTGTTAAATATTACATTTGAGTACATCACTGGAACTTTGTGATTGGTGAGAATTAAGTCGATTCTTTTTTTCAAAACATTGCCTTCCCATCCAGCAATTTCACCTTCTACCGTAACACCCTCATCTTTATTCTCTGCAAGATCATAGGTGTCAATAATCCCATGACTTAGTAAATATTCATAGCCCTCCCCATCAACGAAGGCATCGTTATTGAAGTCACCCATAAAAAAAGCCACATTATCCATATTTGCATATTTAAGAAGGTTATCTGCCTGATCTTTGAAGGGTTCTTCTTCATCATGCCACCAACCCATATGACAAGAATAAAAAGAAAGTGGTTTATCATCGTATTGAATGGTTGCACCAACAATCTTTCTTGTCTTCCAATTAGTTGAATCCAAGCTATTTGAGGCATAGAAAGAATGTTCTTCTATCACAGGATGTTTTGTTATAATTGCCAAACCTTCTTCAAAGTTTTTATACAAATGGGAAAATCCCCAAACAAGTGAGTATTGATCTTCACCTAGTTTTTTTAGTTCGTTTATTAAGACTAAAGCAAAATTATCTTTTTTTATTTTCCCATAAACAACTTCTTCTTCGACCGTCTGGTTTACCTCCTGTAATGCAATTACATCATAGGAATTCTCTTTTATCGTTTCGACCAAATGCATGATTTTCTCGTATTGATTATCTTCCTGCCAAGAATGACAATTTAGCGTTAATAATTTCATAGCTTTATCCCTCAACATAATTTATTTGCTGTTGAACTTAATTTTCACGAACTTTTTACCCAAAAGTCCAACTGTTCCTTCAAGCATGCTATAACACAACTTATTAAATATATTTAATAAGTTCCTATATTAAATAACATCATACATTAATTCATGCTAGTAAGCTAATTCTTAAGGTGACTCAGGAATAATTAATCCACGGTTTTATGGTAAACTTATATAACAAATGTCTTAAAGTGAGGAATATGATGAAATCAATGGAAAAACAGAAGATGTTCAAATTAAAAAAGGTATTACAGGCACTAATGGTCATACTCGGAGGATTAATCGCGGCATATGGATTAGAAGCCGTATTGATTCCAAACAGTGTATCAGATGGAGGAGTGACGGGCGTTAGTATTGTTGGTTCACAACTTTTCGGTTTACCACTAGGTGTACTAATTGCCGTCCTGAACATCCCGTTTGTCTGGTTAGGTTATAAGCAAATCGGAAAAAGCTTTGCCTTATTATCTATTTTAGGAATTGCATCTCTTGCCGTTGGTACCATTTTTATGCATCACACCCCAGCTATAATTGAGGGAGATACCTTGTTAGTAACGGTTGTTGGTGGAATTATTCTTGGATTTGGTATGGGACTAGCCCTACGAAATGGTGGTGCATTAGATGGAATTGATATGCTTGCGGTACTACTTTCACGAAAATTGCCATTTGGAACGAGTGACCTCATTCTATTCTTAAACATTTTTGTGTTTATTTTTGTTTCAACGGTATTTGGGTTACAAGGGGCATTCCTTTCGGCCATTGCTTATTACATAGCATCTAAAGTGATTCATATTGTTGAGGAAGGTTTAAGTGGTTCTAAAACCTTTCAAATTATTACAACCCAACCTGAAATCATAATCGAGACCATTCGTGACCGTTTGGGTCGAGGTGCGACATACAAAGAAGCTTACGGTGGATTTTCGAACGAAAAATTCAAAGAAATCACCTGTGTGATTAATCGCTTAGAAGAAACGAAGCTAAAGGAAATTATTAATGAAATCGATGAAAATGCCTTTGTGACTGTTTATGACGTTGCTGAAGTGAAGGGCGGAAATTTTAGAAAGCATAATATTCATTAGATAATATAACAAGAACGAGTGACCGTTTAGTAGGGAACTCGTTCTTGTTTTGTTAAACTTTAAGCTGTTCTTCCAATTTTTCTTCTCTGATACCAATATATATAACTTTTTTCTCACGTATGTACACACGATAGGTTACAATTCCAGCCCCGGCCATCTCTTTTAAGAAATCTAAAAAAGGGAGAGAGATGTTAGCGATTGCCTCAAGTGCCTTATTTCTATTAAATTCATCTGAAATAACCAAGCTTACTTGGGAATCTGTTTTAAACTCCGAATGCCCCCCTCTATATGTGGCTTGACCCGTAGCAACCTCTATCTCGTATTCATTTATGCCTTGTTGGGACAATTCTTCTAAAAATTGGGGAAAGTTTATTTCACCGTTACTTCTTCTGCGGATTATTTCTTGAAATTCACTTTCTGTTAATTCGCCCTTCATACCATACCTCCAATTAGAATGTATTCTTAAATATCCTTATTAATTATCATTTTCTCACCCCTTATATTTAAAGATGTATATTCTCCACATGGCCTCTTTAATATGCAAAGGCTCAAGCCTTTTTTATAAAGAATTTATCTTCGTCTTTTTGAAAAGCAATAACTATCTAATGAAAAACCTTAACTGCCCCACTAGTACAAACAGAAATTCTTCATATTTACCTGTATACTTCTTTACCAAAACAAAAAAGATAAGTTAAGAATGTCAAATGAAAGAGTTGGAGGGATTTATTTGGGTATTTTCGATAAAGCAAAGCCCAACGATTTAACCGCTGCGGAAGTATCCGCTCTCTGGCTTCAGTATACGGGCGATAGTATGGGGATATGTGTTTACAAATATTTTCTTAATATTGTTGAAAACCAAGAGATTAAACCCATTTTAGAATTCGCATTACAGTTATCTGAGAGCCATGTAACGAAAATCACGGAATTCTTAAAAGGTGCTAATTTCCAAATACCATTAGGATTTACAGAGAATGACGTGAATGTGAATGCCCCTCGTCTGTTTTCAGATCAGTTTTTACTTTTCTACTCCTATATTATGACCATCCATGGGTTAACCGCTTATAGCTTAGCTATTACAAACACGGAAAGAGAAGACATTCAAAATTATTTTTTTGAATGTCTGGTATCAACCAAAGAGTTGTTCCAAAAAATATCAAAATTGGCTAAAAACCAACCAAAATATAAAAGTGTCCCCTCCATTCCTTCACCTCAAGGAGTTAAGTTTATGGAATCACCAGGGATTATTTCAAATTTAATTGGAGACAAAAGACCATTGAATAGTTCAGAAATCAGCTCTCTTTTCTTTAATTCAACGAAAACTGGATTTACCAGGTCTTTAAGTGTGGCTTTCAGTCAAGTGGCGGTGCGAGAAGATGTTCGTAATTTAATGTTAAAATACGTTAAATTAGCAGGGAAAGATGCTGACAGCTTTGACGTAATATTACAACAGGATCATTTACCCATACCTGAGAATTGGGATGCTGAGATAACAGACTCTACGGTAAGCCCGTTTTCTGACAAGTTGATTATGTTTCACGCATC
The DNA here is from genome assembly GCF_036676585.1 of Robertmurraya sp. Classification (NCBI taxonomy): domain Bacteria; kingdom Bacillati; phylum Bacillota; class Bacilli; order Caryophanales; family Bacillaceae; genus Robertmurraya; species Robertmurraya sp. The sequence continues at coordinate 18,897 of NZ_JAKFCQ010000167.1, read as the reverse complement.
ATTTTTAGTAAATGCGGCTCTTACCTATTATGGTGCATCATTAGGTTCCAGCTTCCGTTCGGATATAATCGTAAACTATTCCAAAGTATTTACTCACGCTATGGAAGCTGGTGCGTTATCTTTCAATCTTATGGTTAAACATGGTTGGTTAGAAAAACAACCAGAAACCCTTGACAGATAATCTTTTACACAACCTCCAGAGAAATGAGACTGTAAATTAGACATTGTATTCTTTACATTCATAGGTTTGGCTGTTGCCTTTTTCAACAAATGCCACTTAGTATATTTCCACAATAGATAAATACAAAATCCTTACTCCGGCATAGAAGTAAGGATTTTATACTGATTCAAGAATCGCACCCGTTTATCTCTCCCATAGCTCAATCAGTCTACCTTCAGGATCTTCAATCCAAATAAACTTTCCAAATTCACTAATCTCTTTTGCCTTCACAAGAGGTACACCAATTTCTTCAAGGTGCTTAATCGTTTCATCTAGGTTATGAACTTGGAAATTTAACATCACTTGCTGTTCTGTTGGGAAATAATTGTCATCTTCAGCAAAGAAAGAAAAGATCGTTTCATTTCCTGAATGAGGTTGAATAATCGTTCCATTCCAATTTTCTATATTAAGCTTCAATACTTTACTGTACCATTTTTTTATAGCCTCTAGATTTTTAGTTCTCCAAAATACTCCCCCGATACCTTTTATCATCATAATAAACCCCCTTCTCTTCTCTAATTCCATTATATCTGTTGGATATGCCCTTGCACTAAATTCAAGGGGAAGAATAATCGTCTCCACGTATTTTTGCAACCGTCACCGTATCAGAAGAAAATTTTTTCATAAAGAAAATATAAGCAGCAGATGTTGTTTGAATGCGCAGTATCGTTGTACTTTGAAATGACTCAATATACTATGAATTTTTTTTTGAAACTTTCTAATTATTTGACTCGTAAGTAAATTAGAAAGGAGTAATGATTATGGACCCAGCTAAAAAGTGTTCAAACTGTGGCAAAACTTCATTTGCTCAAGGAAGTGATTACATAAATTTAAGGCCCTTAGGTAAAAAACTTACAATTGGCTCTGAAAAGGTTTATACATTCTGTTTAGCCTGCGGGGAAGTACATTCTATCAAAATTCTAAATCCAGAAAAATTAACTTAAGAACGTCTTAGTCTTAGTGCCTTTTTTTAGGTACTATTCTTTTTGTCACATTATTGGTCTACAGTAAATAATGACAGTCTTTTTTATCCCACAATACTACCCCTTTACTACAAAAGAAAAAGCGATCTCCCTTATGGAAAAAATCGGCCCCTTTAGTCCATTTTTTCACAATCGATGTATTGCTGAATAAACCTCTATATTCGTCAGTTAATTCGTATAGTATTCCATTGATTACTTCTCCCCCTTAAACATTTCCAATAAATTGTATATTTCAACTACCAGTTTGTTTTTTCCTTCTTGTTAAGCTAACCGCCCCTATTGAAACTAATCAGGGCATCATCCTTGTTAGATAAATGCCCCTGATCCCTGAATAAGAAGTTGATATACTTTAATCCTCTGATTCACATTCTTCAAAGTCCTCAAAGTTATCTTCATCCACCTTGTGTGGGTCAGGATTATTCTGAATAAACCGTACGGCATTTAACCCTATCATTTGAGCAGGAATGGAGGTGTTGCCATCTGGTAAAATGGGAGCAATTGAAAGATCTGCAACTTTCAGATTTTTGACTCCATGTACATTTAGAAATTCGTCAACTACTCCTTCTTGTATATCCTTCCCCATTTTACATTGTCCTCCATAATGGTCGAGATTCGTATAAGTAGCTCTGGCATAATCTGATAGTAAATTTCGCTTTTCTTGTTCATCATCTGTATGAAATACGTTTTCAGGAGGGTATACGACCTTATAAATGCCACCCGGGTCTTTCTCACGAGCTTTCTTTATAATATTGAATGTTTCAATATACTGATCGACGACGAAATTTAAGTCATCTGTATTTCCTAACGAGTTAAATTCAATCGATGGATAAGCTTCAGGATCACTATGTGCTGCCAAAATCGTTCCTCTGCTTTTGGGATTAAGGTCAATGATTCCAATACTCATGATATTAGTAGGTTGTAAAGGGTTAAATTGCCAACGATTAGCAAACACTTCTTGAATTGGCACGAAAGCTGGAACGGGTTCCCCTAATAATTGAAGACGGCGACCTGATCCATCTCCCTTTTTAAAGGCTCCTAGTGCCAGTGGAGTAGGGTCAGAAGTTATCAACTGTGAAAGTCGGGTTGTTTCTACTTCAATTCCCATTCCAACAAGATATTGAGTTTGGAAATTGTGTCCCACATGGGGGCTTTCTATCAGAGGCGTTATTCCTGCATTAACTAAATCTGTTGCTCTCCCAATTCCAGACCGTTGCAAGATGACGGAAGAAAAAATGCCCGCGCAAACGATGACTCCTTTTCGAGCAAACGATCTTTCTGTCACACCCTCTCTAACAAATTCAACACCAACTGCAGTATGAATCCCTTTTTTTGAATGGAATAGAATTTTATTTACCGTTGTTTTTGCAAATATGATTAACTTCCTTTTCCCAATACCAAACTCATCTGGATGAAACTCATCCCCTTGTGAAACAATATTTGCATTTAAATACCCAGTAGCAGTAGATGAGCGGACAAACATACCGTTCACTTCTTGTTGAGTCGTTTGTCCTTTTAAAAAGGTACAATCTCTTATTCCAGTATTATAATCCTTCACTATTGGAATCCCCAGAACCTCTGAAGTAGCCTCCACGAGAGCTGGTATTAACCGACTATTCGCTGTATTTTGTTGTCTAACAAAAATGGGGCCATCTGTTCCCCGTTCGTTTGGACTTTCTGTATCACCAGTATAGGTTTCATTTTTTATAAATAATGAACGTATCTGGTCATAACTCCATGAATCACCGACAAGTCTTGCCCACTCATCATAAAGTTCACTGCTTCCACGTACAGCAGCCATAAAATTATGATGTGAACTTCCTCCAATTACTCTTCCATTCCTTAACCTAAGTTGACGTCCGATCTTTTCCTCCGTTCTCGTTAACATATTAAATGACAGCCTATTATCATTCGCTCGAAGATCTGCTGTTACGATAGATGGGCTAGTATTCTCCATATTTGTTCCCACTTCAACGACAAGGACGGAAGTTCGTTTGTCATCCGTTAATTCTTTGGCAATTACTCCACCCGCCGTTCCAGCACCAATGACAATATAATCAACCTGATTATCTCTTTTTTTCTTTTTATCTTTTGACAAAGTTTCATCATCTCCTTTTATTCTATTAGATGAAACTTGTTTAATAATGGTAAGGGCATGTACACTCGGCAGAAAATCTATTTTCTTCCATTAAAATGCTTCTTTAGGATAATAAAAAGTGCTGCATCAGATCAGCACTTAAAAGAAATTCTTATATCACTCATGTCTCAAAAAATGTTCACTATCTACACTTTATTTGAATCAAGGTCAACAAAATGGTGCGTTACCCACCCTTGGATCAACGCACCACTTTTAGGTCAATATGTTATTTTACTAATTGTTTTGAAAGTAACTTTACATACCAAGGAAAGAAGAATGTAAAAATGATAAAATACACCGGTATTCCATACCATGTATTCCAACTGTTATTTTTCATATATCCGAACAGAACTAAACCAAACTCTAAGACAAAACTTAATAAGGTAAAAATAAAGACAAAAATCCATTTCTTTTGAGGTTTATAAAAATTAACATAGATGGTGGCAATGCTCGCAGGGACAACGCCAATTAATAAAGCATCAGTTAGCTCAATTGATATTTTTTTTGCTAGATCAAATAAGTTAAACGTGGACATGGATAACGTATCAAAGGTCCACGTCAATCCAGCTGAAAAAACAAAAGTAATAAATATGCCTACCCATGTTAAGTTTTTTTTAGGCATGCTTAGTACAAATAATATCGATATGATCACTAAACTCCAGACATACCATTCACCTTCATACTTCATAAATTCCATTAAAATCACCTGATTATTTTTATTTTAAAGAAATATAGCTTATATGTAATTCATCTTTATTTTATTTTGAATTAATTAGTTGAAAAATATACTAATCCTACATCAATTAACCTCTCATGAGTTTCACTAAGGATATTAGTGAATATCGTGGTAATAAGAATTTTTGAATGTTTACATCCCTTACAGAAGTGTTAAATATATATCATTCTCTTATTTTACTAGTCAACGAATGGTAAAATGACTTGTTGGCTTATTAAAATGCAGAAGACACCGATATTAATATAAATGGTGGTGAGAATTACTTGAAGAAAAAGAAGGTTTGGCTCAGTACTTCTAGTGTTATTTTTGCATGTTTCCTTCTTTATTTATTTCTTCCGTCTTTTAGTAAACTGAAGGAAGAACCTGTGAGTGTTACATCAAATGTTAGCGAAGAAGAGAATCTTTCTGTTGATACTACAGCGGAGGCAGAAGAGCAACAAGAAGCAGCAACTGACATTGATGATAAACCCGTAGCAGAGACGGTAAAAGAGAAAGTCAGAGAAATGATAGAAGGTGCAATTACTTTTTTTAGTCAGGATAAAAAAATGGTTTCTATTGGTGATTCACTAACTGAGGGCGTCGGAGATGAAACAGAGAGTGGCGGTTATGTTGGAATTTTAAACCACACATTCGAAGATAATCATATGAATATTTCTATTGAAAACTTCGGAAAAAGAGGAAATCGAACGGATCAATTGTTAGCAAGGTTGGAAAATGAAGAGATTTCATCAGCTATAAAGGATGCTGATATCGTTTTAATCACAATCGGAGCAAATGATATTATGAAAGTTGTTAGAAATAATTATACAAACCTTAATATAGAGCCCTTTCAAGAAGAAAAAATTAAATATATTGAGAGATTAACTGCTATTTTTTATAAAATAAATGAATTAAATCCAGATACTCAAATCTATTTGATTGGATTTTATAATCCATTTGAGCGTTACTTTGGTGATATCGAGCAGCTAGACATGATTCTTAATGATTGGAATCAAGCAGGTGAAACAGTTACAGAAGAGTTTGAGAATGTATACTATATTCCTACAGAAGACTTATTCTCTAATTCTACCATCAACCTATTAGCTGAGGATAATTTTCACCCAAATACGAGTGGGTATAAATTAATGGCACAGCGCGTTCTTGAGTATTTAAGTAAATATGATGAAGAAACCGAGTTACCACGTGAGGATATCGAATAGAAGGTGAAATTGATGAAAATACAAATAAAAACAAAACCTTCATGGAAACAATTATTTATAGGTATAGTTGGAGTGAATGTATGCTTTGTTTTACTTTTCTTTATTTTTTTACTGTGGCCCATATCAGATACAGAAATACCTAGTAAAGAATTAATTGAAGAGGAACCCGGGGCCGAATTTACGATTACTTCAAGTAAGCAAAATTTGAATGAACTGGTCAATCAATATGTAGATCATTTCATGAAGGATAAAAATGATAAATTTGCAGTCAAATTTGATGAAAATGTTCAATTGTATGGGTCAATTGAAGCCTTTCAGACCGATATACCGATATCAATCACATTAGAACCCTCGGTACAAGAAAACGGAGACCTTGTGTTGTATGCATCGGATATGTCACTTGGATTATTGGCATTGCCAGAAAAGAAGATCCTTGAATACGTAAAGAAAGAATTAAATACACCTGAATGGGTTGAAATTGATCCTAAAAATCAACTTATCTATATTGGCGTAACACAAATGGAAGTGAAAAGTAACTTTAAAGTAAAGGTACAAAGTTTTAATTTAAAAAATGATCATATTACGTTCGAAATTAAGGTACCGAATAAAACATTAGGTTTATAGATTGAACAAAAGCAATGTCTAAGTTGACATTGCTTTTTTGCTTATGAAAAGTCCGTACAAATGAGTATTATCGATCTTTGCTTTAAGAATGTTATTAGGCTCCTTTTCTTTCTCTACAGTCACTTTGGTTATTTTAGAATGATTAATTTAATAAAAGGCAAAATAACAAAGTACGCATTTGATTAGTATGCATGCAAATATTTTTCCAAACTAGGAGGCATTCAAATGAAAGAAAAGTGGAAAATGTATTTGTTGCTCATATTACCTTGGTTTTCTGTAGTAAAGTTAGGTAAATCTTCTTTTTTCCGTTTCCTTCCTACTATTATCTTTAGTGACTTAGTAATTGCACTAATAAGTGAGTTATCCCGGGAGTTAAAATGGTGGAAAGTAAAAAACCCTATTATTCCAAAATTAGCAACAGATATATCATTTGTTTTTGGGCCATTTACAATCCTAAACTTTTGGATCTTCAAATTAACGTATAAAAGATTTTGGTTATATCTAACCACCAATGTGTTTGCTGACTATTTATTTGCTTACCCATTAACTACCCTAGCAGAAAAGTTCAGAGTATATAAAATGGTAAGAATGAGCCGAAAGCAATTATTCCTTTTAAGCATTGCAGTAGCAATACTTAACTATTTATATCAATCCTTATTTGTTGAACCTTTTAGAAGGAAACAGTAGGCTTAAGAACCCTTGTTTAGTTGTTGTACAAACCAGGGTTCTTTTATTGTCTCAACTACATAAGGGCCAATCCTTATTTTACAAACCTACCCTGTTGTTTTATAAGAGCTTGGCTTTTTTTCATATCTACTACAAGTTATTTCATATTGTAAAAAATGTTGAACAAACTATTAACAATTATTATGTCTTTACAAATGTTAGAAAGGAGGTTCATTCATTAAAAAAAGTTAGGAGTGCGGTTATGATTATTCTCATCTTTTATCTACTGTATATTACCATTTTCGCCGTTGTTATTTTTAAAGATAAACATCCACAGGTTAGTAGCGCCTACAAGGAACAGAATAAAGTGGAAAGATTCTATGGAAATGAGGCATCCCAGGATCGTGTGATTCTGGTTGAAGAAAAAATGTTTTCTGGGGTTGCCCGTGTGAACTTAATGGAAAATGCACAGGAGTCTATTGATGTTGCCTATTATGCAATTAGTAAAGGATATATTACCGATTTAATATTCGGAATGATTTTGGATGCGGCCGATCGTGGCGTAAAGGTAAGAATCCTTTTGGATGGAATATTCCATGGTCTTAGATTTGGCCTAAAAGATCTTCAATATGCCTTAATCAATCATCCAAATATCGATGTTAGATTTTATGAACCTTTTAATCCTTTCCTACCTTGGACATGGAATAATCGGCTTCATGATAAAATACTTGTGATCGACAATAAGTATGCACTGATCGGCGGCAGAAATATTGGGAACCGTTATTTTATTGAAGAAGGAAAAAAATCTTCTACGAATGACCGAGATGTTCTGATCATTAATACGGATCCCCAGACAAAGGAAGGCAGTGTTTTGAATCAAATGGAAGGATATTTTAATGAAGTCTGGGACCATCCCATTACAAAGGTTCCTATTCATAAGCTATCCTCACGCCAACAAAAGAAAGCAAAAGAAGCCACTCATCAATTAAAACAGAAACTAGAGAATTTGAGAAAAACGGATCAAAAAATATTTAATACTTATTATGATTGGGTGAACATGTCCCTTCCTACTAAAAAAGTCACCTTTATTCATAACCCTATACAACGATTTAATAAAGAACCTTGGGCATGGTATGACTTAACGAATCTTATGAAGAATTCGAAAAAGTCCTTAATTATCCAAAGTCCGTATGTTATTCCGACTAAACCTATGCGCACCTTTATGGGTCCGTTACATGTACCTCCCGAAAAGACAACAATATTAACAAACTCCAAAGCATCGACAGCCAATGTGGTGGCCTATTCAGGACATATGAAGCATATCAACTGGATGGTAAAAAAAGGGGTTAATGTATTGGAATATCAAGGACCTGATTCTATACATGCCAAAACATTTATCTTTGATGATCGATTGAGTGCCATTGGTGCATTTAATGTGGATTCCAGGTCGGCGTTTTTAAATACCGAGTCCATGGTCGTTATTGATAGTGTGGAATTTACCAAAGATCTCGAAAAGGAAATGGACCAATACTTTAAGAAGAGCTTAAAGGTAGCAAATGATGAATCGTATTTAGAGGATCCCAACTTAAAACCAGGTAAAGTAAGTTGGTTTAAGTCAGTCAGTATAAAAGGGCTATCTTATGTAACGGGTTTATTTCAGCATTTATTATAAGACTCCGCTACAATAACAATGACAAGTTCCCAACATAAAAAAGCTGACTTTCAATTAAGAATGTCAGCTTTTTACGTTTGTGACGTTAGGTACTACGTGAATTGATTTTCATTTTGTTTTATTATTACTCTCTCAACTAGATATTGGTACCAATAAATAATGATGGCTAAGAAAACACTAATACTGAAAAAATGGATGGGTCGCAACTTCTTAAATTCAAATACTCCTACTTTAGTGAAAAATTTAACTAGAGGGAACGAGAGAAGATAGTCAAGTACAATATTTAATGATAAATACTTGATAAAGCTACCGTATGTTAATCTAAACACCCATATAGTTGTAATGAAAAATAAGCCTAACAAATAAGAAAAGTCTACTGCTGTATAATGAAATATCGGATTTTTAACTTTCCAAAGTTTTTTCCTATCTGCTACTACACTAAACAGACTTATAACCAAATTAACAAAAGTCGTTGCTGGAAGGAACCGTATAAATGATTTCTTTTCTAGAAGAGGAACTGTTAACCAAGGAACAATTAAAATACATAATGACAACAATTTTCTTTTATCAAGCACGGCAGCAATCACTCTTCCTTCCAAAAAGGAATACTCCTCTTTTACATATTCGAATTTAGGGTGTGCGTTTTTTAGAGTTTTTATTAAAAAATTCACTAAGGAAAGTATCACTCAAATTAAAATCATACTTGGATGAAACCCTCCCGCAATACATTTCGTAAAAACGGACTCGGTTCGCCTACGCTGTAAAGCTGTAAATAATGCATAGCTCTGGTGCAGGCCGTGTAGAAAACTCTGCGCAGGCTCTCATCACCGTATACATGCTCCGATGCATCATAAATAATGACGGCATCGAATTCGATCCCCTTTGACAAATATGATGGCACTACAACTACTCCTTGCTCATATTCAAGCGAACTGCTCTGTAAGAGTTTAATACCATCGATGCTGGACAGGGATTCATAGGCACTTATACTTTCCTCAGCAGATTTGCATATGATCGCAATACTATTTAGCCCTAGACCTTGTAAATCTGCGACTTTGGAGGCAATACAGCTGTGCAGTTCTGCGTGGTCGGACAATTGTTTCAGCAATGGTTGTTCCCCTTCGCGTTCAAAAGGGATAATCCTTTCGCCGTTAGGAACAAGTCTTCGAGTAAATTCAATGATCGGCTTAGTAGATCGGTAACTCCGCGCGATATTGATCACTTCCGTTTCATCCGGTCCGTACAGGCTAGTAAGTGTGTTGAAATTAACCATTTCGCTAGCATGGGCGAATATCGCCTGATTAAAGTCGCCGAGCACGGTCATCCTTGCCGCAGGAAACAAACGTCTCAAAAACTCAAATTGAAACGGGGAATAATCCTGCGCCTCATCCACAACAAGTTGTTTGATCGAACTGTTCGTCTGAAAGCCGTGAATCAGCTCTTTCAAAAGTAAAAACGGAGTAGCATCCTCATAAAATAGTTTATTTTCATCTAGCATTTCCAGCGTCGCTCGACAAATAGCCTCCCACCCCGCTGGAGTCTCCCCTTCTATCCATCCTTCGATCTTCAGGGGATCAGCAAAAAGCTGTTTGTACATTCCCTTTAAGTCTACGAAACGAAACGCTCGGACTCGTTTTCGTAACGGCTTCAATTTCTGGTGAACAATCAATCGGGCAAGTGCTTCCGGCTCCATCTCATAGTCGGCAATCTCTTCTCTTTTAAAACCTCTTTTTTCCGCTAAGTAGCGATGTGCCTTATGGTAATCGTCGTTGCTTAGCAGCTCGATTTCCTCCTGAACCCATGGCTTCGTACGTTCAACCTTTTGAACCTCATTTATTTTCTTAATGAGCCAATCCTTCAACCTTTCAAGTCTGTTATGGAAGCGAAGTGAAGTGTCATGACTGTAAAACCTTTCTGTTATTTGTTGTGCAGTAACGATTGGTTTCCCTCTGAAGGTAATGTCCTTAAATACCATTCCTGAACCTTCTAGTGACTGTCTGTATGATTGAATCGCCTCAAAAAATCGGGTAGATGCTTTGAATTGGATACTCGCAACCCTTGACCTGTACGAAGGAGTATTCGCCGCTGTTAAAACATATTCCAGTTGCTCAAATGGATTTTCAACATGAAATTCTTTACTCAGGCGATGGTCCAGATATTCTTGGAATGTGACCTGTTGCATATTCTCTTCGCCGAGTTCCGGCAACACATTCGACACATAACTATTAAACATGGAATTAGGCGAAAAAAGAATGATTTGATCAGCATTCAGACGATCTCGATATTTGTAGAGCAAATAAGCAATTCGTTGCATAGCCGCCGATGTCTTTCCACTGCCTGCTGCACCGTGAACAATGAGCAGCCTCCCATGATCATGACGGATGATCTGGTTTTGCTCCTGTTGAATGGTCGCTACTATATTGTGCATCTGCTTGTCGGTCCCTTTGCCCAGAACCTGCTGTAAAATCTCGTCTCCAATGGTGAGACTCGTATCGAACATAGATTGAAGAACGCCGCCGCGGATAAGATATTGCCACTTTTTCTCCAATAAGCCTTGGATTGTACCTCCGGGTGTTACATACTGGGCCGAACCAGGCTGGTAATCGTAATAAACACTCGAGACAGGAGCCCTCCAGTCATAGATCAGGAAATTTTCTCCACTAGTATCACTAAGCGAGGAAATACCAATATAAATTTGTTCCTGATTCGAATTCCCTTCTTCGATAAAATCAATCCGACCAAAATAGGGTACCTCCTGCATTCGGCGCAGTGTGGATAAACGCTTGGATGCATGTCTATGGGTGCTCATGTTTACGGACAAAGCTTGAGCCTCTTGCCGTAAGCCGATAATGGTCTCAAGGTAATCATCAAAGGTATCCGTACTCACCTTGACTTCATCCCAAAAGTGCTTGCGAATCTGAACCACTTCGTTCCTACTCCTGGCAGCTTCTTCTTCCACTCTGTTGATTTCCTCCGTAATTGTCTCCATTACACGATCTACTCGTTTTTGCTCCCGCTGAAGTTCCCAATTCATACCAACACTCCTTAAAAAATTTTATAAAAAGGTTGACTAACGTACCGATTACACCGTATAATTAAGATAGGGATAATATACTAAAAATCAATTATACGATGTGTATCTATATAAATTTACCACAATATCATATGTTTTTCAATGGTACATTCAATATGAAAAAGAGTAGTATTTAACGTTTTCTACGTAAATACTACTCTTTTTATTTTCAACATCACAAAAATTAGTTTCTAGGGTCTACATAATCCGGATAATCTGTAATGATGGCATCAACCTTCATTTCGAATAGAAAGTCTGCTGCTTCTTGACTACGTACGGTCCATGATCCAATTTTCATACCAAGAGAGTGAACTTGATTCACTAATTCTTCTGTCACAATTCCATAGCTTGGGTTAAACCAATCCGCATAGGTTGAAAATTCTTGCAAAGCTTCCGGTGTTGTATGGGCACGGTTAGAAGTTAATACGCCAATCGGAACTAGCGGAAGAAGCTCGTTCGTCGTCTTCATTGATTCAAAGTTAAAAGATTGAATAATGATTTTTTCATTTTGTGGTTTATCGAGATTTCGTTCTTTTAATGCTTCTGCCACTTGTTTTTCAATCCCTGGGTAAAGTTCTGGAGCCTTTAATTCTATTAAGATTCCAACCTTGCCCCGGTAACGATCAAGAATCTCTTCAAATGTTGGGATCGGTTCTCCTTCATATTGTTCCCCTTTCCAACTACCTGCATCCAGACTTCTAAGCTGTTCGAATGTTAATTCCCCTACTTTTCCTGTTCCATCTGTTGTACGATCCACAGTTGTATCGTGAATTAAGACCAATTCACCATCTTTACTTCTTTGAACATCGATTTCAATATAATCGGCTTTCATATTAACTGCTAGATCAAAAGCAGCAATCGTATTTTCAGGCGCATAAGCTGTTGCACCACGGTGTGCTACATTATCCACTTGTTTTCTTTCCCCTACTGTTGGCTCTTCTGCAAATGCCTGACTCAGCGGGCTGAATAACAACGAAAAGGCCACGCCTGTACCTATTAATAATTTTTTACTCATGTTCTCCATCTCCTATCTAATATTGAATTCAAATATATTCTAGAAAATGGATGTTGAACTAGTGTGTAGATATATTTATAGCTTTATAAAGAATGCGTTAACAAATTTCGGTCTTTTTCCTTACGTTTTTTTACAAATCTACTAATGGGATAATAGAGTAGAAATACTTTACTCATTCATTTTACCTACAAATTCAAATAGAAGCCTCTCGATTGATTGAGGCTTCTTCCACTTCAGTAGTAATCTTTTCTTTAAGTAATGCCCCTATAGTTTAAGTGTAACGCTTCACAAATTAACACTAGCTAACAAAAAAAGTGATACCTTATTTCATTAGTAAGATAATTTCAATAAAAATAAAACATTAATTCTTATTGGATAAATGCTTCCGATAGTTACTGTTTAGAATATATATCTAACTATAAAAAGGTTTCAGATAATCGAGAAGTAATAAACCCTTCTATAAATGCTGCTATGAACAATAATGGGATAACAACTAATATGTAACTTCTTAAAGATTGCTTCAATAGTTTCCCTAATGGTTCAAGTTCTTTCTTTTTACGAAAGAATATTTTTGTTAAGATATATCGATTAATAAAGTTTCCTATTGATACGCTGTAAACAAATGCACTAAGTTCAATGAGGGCGTGAGGTAAAAAACTAAAAATAAATGCATTGATCACATTGTGTCCCATTGCATATAGTCCCCCAAATACCACACCAATCATAATAAATTGTAAAGCCGTAAAAAAGGATGGCAATCGATACAAAGGGATTAATCCTAATAATATTACAATTGTCCCTATTTTGAGGTTGTTCCAAAAAATCACTAGGAACGTTTGTATATCTGATAGTTCATTTAATTCTGTGCCAGATATTTCAGCTATATCGTTAGCCATACTCTCAGCAATTGCTTCTGTTTGTTTTATGAAAAAATCAGCCATAGAAAAAGACGATGTGAAACAAATGAGTAAAATAATAATTGAAAAAATAAATGTCCAACAAAAACTTTTTTGATAACTCTTCTTGTAAATCTCATACTCTTTCAAATAAACTTTGTTCATCTTAATCCTCGGATTCTACTTGATTATTTAAGTAATCTCGTATCATCCATTTTAAGAGCAAACTAATTAAGATAATATACCCAATCAACTTCGGATACGTAATGGAGATCATAGAGTTTTGAATAAATAACGTGCCAATAAGTAAAACGAGAATAGTAAACCAATAAATGAGATTTCCTGCAAATAAGGCATTGCCCCGTGTACGTTGGTCATGCTGAAGATTGATTTTATTCCAATTACCTTTTCTATGAATATCTAGACCAAATAAAATCACTTGAATTGTTGCTAAAATTGCAATGATTAATGTTAATTTAGAATGTGAAATGAAGAAATAGCTAATAAACAAAAAAACTGGAATCCCCATACGCAAAATAAAATTTGATCGAAACAATAGATTCATTTTATTCTTCTCCTTCAATATAAAATAATTTTTCAAGCGGACATTCTAAAACAGTTGCTAATTTAATAGCAGTACCAATAGCTGGTTCATATCGTTGTTTTTCAATCGCTATAATCGTTTGTCTTGTAACAGAGATACTTTCAGCTAATTGGTTCTGTGTTAAGCCCTTTTCTTTCCTAAATTCTTTTACTGAATTTCGTACCCCATGTTTCATGAATTACATCCTTCCTAAAATGTAACGTATACATTACATAATCTAATAATATAAAGTTTAAAATGTAATGTCAACATTACATTTTATTTTTTCCAATTTTGGTTATTTTTTACTAACTCAAAATACTCCATCCTTTTAGTGAACAAAAAAAGTCCTTTAATTCAACATAATTTTCAGGAGCTACTGGAGCTTGTATAGAAGTATCTCCACTATCTTTTTTATCAGTTTCTATTTGATTCATATCTTTTTATGCTCATTATTTTCCCCATTAGAGCTACTTTTACTGCTTTCTTTATTTTTACTATGTCCCAAGCATATTAGAAGTTCCCCATTCAGGAAGAAATCCTTCTTCCATAAACCTGCCCTTTTGTCCAATAAGAAAATATCCTTCTAATAAAAAAGCGATCCTCCATTATTGAAGAATCGCACCCGTTACTTTGAGTATATTTTTTCACAAAGCTTCATTAGTAATTTTATAATTTTTATGATTGACTATGGTTGTAAGTGGTTGGTTTTTTTCTTTATTGTATCCGTACTCAACAATAACAGAATTTTCTCTTACAACCGTAACATTTCCTTTATAACTTTGCCCTTCACGCTTAAATAATATATTGTCCCCGATTTTAGCAGTTGCCATTTTATCACCCCGATCTTATTATTTTCAGCAAGGATAAAAAAATGCAGGAACAATTAAAATACAAACTGTAGTTTTGCGAAAAAAAAGGTGCCAGTTTACAGGAACCCCTTTGTTAAACAATAGCCCCCGTTAGTTTTTTCACAAAGTTATGCACTATTTATTAATAACAATTGATAATTTATAACTCACATAATTACTCAATTCCGACAAGAATTCATCTAATATTTCATTGGATGGAAATTTACATTCGAGAAGATAACAACTTTCCCCACTGACTTTGTAGTTGTTAATGACGTATTGAGCTTGTTGTTTTATGAACGACAAATACGGTTGATGATTCGTGCTTCTTGAAAAAATATGTATAATGGCGTGAACAAGATACCCCATTTTTATTTGATTCACATTAATGGTGTACCCTTCAATAATCCCACTATCCTCTAATTTCGCCACTCTAGCTGAAGTAGCAGGTCCAGTTAAATGAACTTTCTCACCTAACTCTTTCATCGTTATCCGACTGTTCTTGGATAGTTCATCTAGGATAAGCCGATCCGTGTTATCTAACATTTATCTAACTCCTTTCATAAATAAAGTCAAACCGACAAAAGACTTTATTTAATCTATGTATCGACATTGGTCCATAGTATAGACTATACATTGTTCAAAAGAAAATTCAAAAAAAAGGAGTTAACTCATATGAATATACAACAAATTCGTAACGCCACTCTTGTAGTTGAATACGCAGGAAAAAGATTTTTAGTTGATCCAATGTTAGCAGATAAGGGAACTTACCCTCCTTTCCCAAATTCACCTAGACAAGATCAGAATAATCCATTGGTAAGCTTACAAACATCAATTGAAGAAGTAATTAAAGATATTGATGCAGTTATCGTTACTCACCTTCATTACGATCATTGGGATGAAGCTGCTGCGAAGGCTTTACCAAAAGATATAAAACTCTTTACTCAAAATGATGAAGATGCGACAGAAATCCGTAATGCTGGGTTTACTAATGTAGAAGTACTACAAGAGAACACAGTTTTCGAAGGTATTCAATTAGTAAAAACAAAAGGTGAGCACGGAAGAGGAGAAATCTTAAAGCTTGCTGGTCTAGTATGTGGCGTTATATTTAAACATGCAACTGAAAAGACACTATACGTTGCTGGAGACACTGTATGGTATGAAGAAGTTCAAAATGTAATTGAGGCAAATAAACCAGAAGTTATTGTTGTAAATGCTGGGGATAACCAATTCTTCCAAGGTGGTTCTCTAGTCATGGGCAAAGATGATGTCTATGAAGTGCACAAAGCTGCTCCTAAAGCTAAAGTTATTTGTGTTCACATGGAAGCTGTTAACCACTGGGGATTGTCTAGAGAAGATTTAAAGAGCTTTATTAACGATAAAGAGATGTCTTCTAACGTTTTAGTACCAGCTGATGGAGAATCCTACTCATTTTAGAGTAATAACGGCCATATTTCTTAATTATCTGCGGCAAGTTTAATATGTTCCTTTATTTATATTTTCTTAATATCAATTAAATTGCTCTGATTAATAAATCAGGGCTTTTATATTTGTAGTACAAATATAAGGCTTTTTATAAACTCGTTGACATACTATAGGGGGGTATAGTAAAATGTTGTTTGTGAGGAGATAATATGGTTCATGATTGTCCCCTTCCTGAAGGAAGAAATAGTCACATATATAAGTTCATTTAGGAATTGGCAGAGTTGATGTTGAATACGATTTTTCTGCGAAGAATCTGGTTACAAAGTGGAATAGGAAAAAATGTTTGCATAATAATCTTAATGTTTTGAGGATATATTTACCCTCCTTGATGTATTAACAGAGGGGTTATTTTATAAACAACAAAATTTAAATATAAGACAAAAGTTATTTTTTTAAACAGAAATATACTATACGTGGGTATTCTATATTCCAGTATGGATTGGAGGAGATTGTTTTATGTCGACGGGTTCACAGACACTTACACAAGCAGATCCTAAGCGTTGGAAAGCACTTGCTTTGTTAGGTTTTGCAAATTTCATGGTTATGATGGATAGTGCCATTATTCAAGTTGCCCTTCCATCTATCAAAGAAACTCTAGGTTATTCACAAGAAAATTTACAATGGGTAATGACTGCTTTTCTTATATTCTTTGGTGGTCTTCTGTTATTAGGAGGAAGGTTGAGCGATTTATTTGGGCATCGTCGCATTTTTATGTGGGGATTTTCAATCTTAACCTTGGCTTCACTTATTGCAGGATTGGCTTGGGACGATGTAGTGCTTAACATCGCACGGGCAGTTCAAGGTGCTGGTTCTGCATTGATTGCACCTGCAGCTCTTTCTATTGTCATGATTCTGTTTGCTGCGAACCCGAAAGAACTAAGTAAAGCTCTTGCTTTATGGGGACTCTCAGGGGCAGCGGGTGGTTCAATTGGTATCGTTCTCGGTGGTATCCTTACAGAATTTTTAAGTTGGAGATGGGCGTTGTTAATCTATGTTCCTATCGGTATTTTCATTTTGCTCTTGTCGCCAGGACTATTACAAAAAGGAAAGCGTATGAGTGGACGCATTGACTATTCTGGAGCCATCTCCGTTACAACTGCTTTAGTTTTATTGGTTTATGGTGTCGCAAACGCAGAGCACAGTGGTTGGGGGTCATCATCAACAGTATGGTCATTGTCCGTTGGAGCTTTGTTGTTTATCATTTTTATTATAATCCAGGTTATGAAAAAAGAACCACTTGTTCCACTTCGTATATTTAAGACTCGAAACTTGTCTATCGGTAATGTTTCGCTCGTCTTGTTATCAATCGCATGGGTTCCGATTATTTATTTCCTTGTATTGTATTTACAACAGGTATTGAAATTTGCTCCTTTCTCTGCAGCAATGGCTTTATTACCTGCACCAATACTAATGGCAGTATTCGTTGTTGCCGTAGCTGGAAAGGCAATGGAGAAATTCGGATTGAAGATTACTATGGTTGTCGGGTTCCTTATACTCAGCAGTTCGGGACTATTGTTCTTCCTTAACACATCAGTAAATGGAAACTATTGGACAAGTGTACTATTGGCTTTATTATTAGCAGCTCTGGGCAATGCCCTTGCTTATCTGCCAGCTACCACAGCTGCAGTATCTAATGCTAAACCAGAAGAGTCAGGCCTTGCATCTGGGTTGTATAACACTACTTACCAGATTGGCTCAGCATTGGGACTAGCCATCATGGTTGCAATTGCTGGGGCGACAACTGCCTCTAGTGACGCAAGAGACCCAATTGTCGCTTTAAACGAAGGTTTTCAACAAGCATTTTTATGGTCTGGTATAGCTGCGTTTATAGGTGTTGTATTATCGTTCCTGTTTGTCCGTTCACAAAAACAAGAAGAATCAAACGATTAGTCCCACGTTGATGTAATTAGCTTTGTGTATCCAAGGGTCATGTTGTAATTAAAAAGAACAGGGAGAAATTAATATGGGGAATGAAGTTAAAAAGATTAAGATCGCCGTAAATGGAGGAATAGGTTTTGGGGCAAAACTTAACTATAATCAGCTTTTGACAATTTCTAAATATATGAGTGAAAATGAGGAACTTGAATTAACCACATTTCAGCAACTCTATATAGAAATACCTGAAGATAAACAAACAGAAATCACGGAAGAGTTCAAAAGTGTAGGATTGGAATGTTATCCAGTTGGAAACTTCGTAAAGAGTTTAAGAACCTGCAATTTTTGTAAAGGTGAAGAAGAGGAAGGAATGCCAGTTGCGAAAGAATTAAATCGCCGTATCGCTGGTAAACCCGTCCCCTTCACCCTTAAGGTTGCATATAAAGGGTGTTCTGTTGGTTGCGGAGAACCAATGTTAAGCGATATAGGTATTTTGAAAGTTAAAGATCACTACAACATTTATGTTGGGGGGAAAGCCAAAGGGAAAGATGCAGTAGTAGGGTCTTTATTGATGGAGCATCTATCACCAAATGAGTTGTACTATGCAGTAGAAAAGATAATTGATTTATATACACAAATGGGTAAGAAACGTGAGACATTTTATAAATTTTTGACACGGATAGGTAGCGACCAATTAAAAAGCCAATGAAAATTTCAATATTTTTGTTTGTTCTTTTTTTATAATTAAACTGGCTTGACGTTTTAATCTGTACCCCTTGTAAAGGACATTTTAAAAAAGCTAGGCTACTTTAAGAAGATGATCTCTGTATTCGACAGGGGTCATCTTTTTCATATTCCATTGATATCTGTTGTGATTATAGTAGT
>NZ_JAKFCQ010000166.1:0-2888 GCF_036676585.1 Robertmurraya sp. | reverse complement strand
ATCGGTGCTCATGACATTCAGCGAGGCGAGGGTTTCGCAGGCATGACAGAGCAGGGATTCCGTGTCGGCATCCGGGACAATGGTGAAGACGTGGCTGACAGGGTCGGGACGGTCTGGATTGCGTAGGCGGGCGCTGACGCGGCGTTCGGTGATTTCGGAGAGCTTGGGTAAATCGATGGTGTTGTCGGTTGGAAGGTCTGACGATTGCGGAGAATTAGGATCGTCTTTTTTCATTATGGAATCCCCTGAAAGTTTAAAAGGAAGCGTCAATCCCATGTTGTTAGATGGGACTTGGTTTTCACTGTACCCGGATTGATGGATCGGTAAAGTTAATAGTTGAAATTTTTATTTACTTAATCAAATAAGTGAACATTTGCCTAATTAAATGATTAATTTGTGGTGGGGCTGTGACTTTTTTGTGGTGCAATGCTAAAAGTGTACAGTGTCAATCACACAGGCTAGGTTGTGTGTGAATATACCTGGTGCCTTGGGTAATGTAAGAAAATACTGTAGGAATATACCTACGGATCAATCGAAAATGTCGGGGAGGAAACATTATTTAACGGTTGTTTGGGATGTTTTCGATGTTGTGTTTTGTTAAAGGCCTAGCTGTGTAGGATGCTATCTCACAAAGAAATTCCGTCGTTTTATTTAACTGGGGTGTGCAATTTTTTGCAGATGTAAGTAAGGGTGAATACTAATGCATAAAAAAGAAAAAGCGGAAAAGTTGAAAAATAACATTAAGTATCTAATAAAGAGTCGCGGGGAGACGCAACTGTCTTTGTGTAATTCCAGTGGTTTGACCCGGACCACGATATATAACATTCTTGAAGGGAAAGTGGTAAATGTTCAGCAGTCTACAATTCGCAAAATCTCTGATTTTTTTGGTGTCTCTTATAAAGAAATAGAGACTGTTAATTTCGAAGAAAAAGAAGTAATTGAAAATAGTGTTTCTCCTCAAGGAAATATGAATCCTGCGGCGGTTCCTATAATCAAAGAAAGCTTTCTGATTCAGAGCCTGGATAAGAGGATTGGTGAGTTGGCCACTACTCATCCATTGACTTATTATTTCGGATCGGCCTGCAATTTGATAGGCGTGCTTTTAGAGAATGAAGTGAGTTTGGTTAATGGGGAGGGGGATCTATTAATAATAAAAAAAGGATTGTCGACCGGCGATAAAGAGAAGCTGGCTTATAATAGACTAACAAAAAAGCTATTTATAACAACTGAGTTGTACGCTGATTCTGATATTGTTTTCGTTGTCGGGGATGTTATGGAGGAAAGGTTTAATGGGCAGCAAGGCTGAAAATAGTAAATACAAGCTGTTAGGGTTTGAAAATAGCAAGGGCCTTGCTGTGATAATGATTGTTTCTACAGGGAAGATCATTAGGGTGAAGTTGGGTGAGGTTCTGAAGAGTGAAATAGTAGATGATCTGAATAAAATGGAGGTGAGGGATATATACAAAAAATTTTATTCTGGTGGGGCTGCATTAACTGTCTACGAAATAAATGACCGTCATGAAAGGTCGTGGACAGTTTATGTTGTGCTAAATTTATTATTGTTTGCGCTCTATATTTTCACGAATTTCTCTGCGACAAAGCCTATTTATTTAGAGAGCTTTGATTTTGTTGTTACTCCAGGTGTATTTTTCTACCCCTTGACCTTCTTGATAGTTGATTTGTTGAATGAGTCTTTTGGTCTTAGACTCGCGAAAAGAGCTATATTATTTGTGTTTTCGAGTAATGCTCTCATTGTCGTTTTGCTTGGCATATCTACTTATCTTCCAGGATTGCCTGGTTGGAAGCTTGATGGGTCTTATAATGAGGTTGTCAGTCATGTGTCGTCTGCATTAGTGGCGTCCTCTGTTTCGTTTTTATTTTCCGAGTATGTCAATTCTTATTTGTTGTGCAAAATAAAGGAGCTTACAAACTCCAGGTTTTTATTTTTGCGAGTATTCTTCAGTACTTTTTTTGCGGTGATAATAGATAGCTTTATTTTTTGCTTTATTGCATTCTATGGAACTATGCAGAGTGGCGAGATTCTGGATATTGTTTACATTCAAATAGCTATAAAAATGTGTTTCGCTGTCTTTAATATTTTGCCAGCCTATGGAGCAAGATCTCTGTTTAAAAGGTATATGGCGGGAACCCAGGCTGCATAAAAATAGGGGGTGAATTGGCTTCTTATGATTCAGTTCTCCCTGATATGTATTGGTTATTTTAATGTTAGCTTGTTTTTTGTGTTGCGTGTTATCTCTGATTTGTTTTTTAGGAACGCATCCAACCCTTTCGCACGAAGGCTACACGCTTCACAGTTGCCGCACCCACTTCCCTTTATGCCGTTGTAGCAAGATAATGTGTTGTCGCGGATAAAATCTAGCTGTTTGTAGTAATCAGCCAAAGCCCAAGTCTCCGCTTTATTCAGCCACATAAGCGGTGTTTCAATGCGTAATTTATAATCCATTCCCAATTCAACGGCTGTATTCAGACTTTTGACAAATTCATCCCGACAATCCGGATAGCCAGAAAAATCTGTTTCACAAACACCAGTGATTACAGTTTTGGCGCGAATTTGATATGCATAAATAGAGGCCAAGGTTAAAAACAGAATATTTCTACCCGGTACGAAAGTGTTTGGTAGGTCGTCCCCGGAGCTGTTTGTAGTTTGGATTGGGATGTTGTCCCGAGTTAAGCTGCTGATGGCCAGCTCATTGAGCAATGATGTGTCTAATATTTTGTGAGCTGCCACACCTAGCTTTTTCGAGAGCTGTTGCGCCACTTCAATTTCTGCGCGATGGCGCTGACCGTAATCAAACGTAATGCAGTGTATTTCATCATAAGTTTGCGATGCATGGATCAAACAGGTTGTTGAGTCTTGTCCACCACTG